>JBILEX010000043.1:0-7066 GCA_044351895.1 Candidatus Planktophila sp. | reverse complement strand
GCTCGACCTACAACAGCGCGATTCATGCAAGAAGGGCCAGGGCCATTAGGACCACGGAGTCCGGCGGTTCCAAATTGGAGGAAACCGTTGAAATATGTACGCAGCGTCTCTTCATCCTCATTCTCCAAAAGTTTTTGGAGTTGAGAAGCGGTAACAGGATCTGGATCGTCTTCAATCCAAGCTTTTACCTCAGCAAATAGCGCGCGATCCATACCTGTGATCTTATCTAGGTCAGATGATCTGTGGAATAGTTTTTGCTAGCAGTTCACCCATTGAACTTGCGGCCGCTTTTCCTGCCGCAATAACTTCTTCGTGATTGAGTTTTTCGCCAGTGACTCCTGCTGCTGCATTGGTTACAAGTGAAATTCCAAGAACTTCTGCGCCCAGAGCATGCGCGGCTATTGCTTCAGGAACGGTAGACATACCAACCAGGTCCGCACCTAGTGTGCGCATCATGTGAATCTCTGCTGGTGTCTCATAGGTTGGCCCGCGCCAATGTACGTAGACACCCTCCTGCAGTGATGAATCGGCTGACTTCATAATCGTTCTAATGCGCTTGCTGTAGAGATCTGTGAGATCTACAAATGTAGCTCCGACAAGAGGAGACTGCGCGGTGAGTGAAATATGATCACGGATGAGAACAGGTTGACCCACGCGATACGCGGTATTGATTCCACCGCAAGCGTTGGTCAAGATAATGACTTTGCAACCTGCCTTTACCGCTGTGCGAACTCCATGCACGACAGGTTCCATACCTTTACCTTCGTAGAGATGTGTGCGACCTAAGAAAACAAGAGCACGAATCACGCGATCGCCATCTTTGATCTCGTAAGACCGAACTTTTCCAGAGTGACCTTCAACGGCTGGAGGAAAAAATCCAGTAATTTCCTCGGCGTTGCATTCATAACTTGGTTTTCCAAGTGCATCGACTGCACCCACCCAACCTGAACCCATGACGAGCGCTACATCATGTGAAGCTACGCCTGTGCGAGATGCAATTTCTGCTGCTGCGATCTCTGCTGCATGAAGAGGGTCTGAGTAAAGGATGTCAGTTGATGTCATGTGTCAATAATGTCACACAGAACAGTGGCACTTGCCACTGTTTCACCGATAACGACCTTGAGGTTAGTCACGATGCCAGGCTTATGGGCGACAAGAGGTTGCTCCATCTTCATCGCCTCGAGAACAATAATGAGGTCACCTGCCTCGACCCGCGCACCGTCTTCAACAGCAATTTTGACCACGGTACCTTGCATGGGACTGGTTAAACCTGACCCTGTTGCACCGCCTCCAGAGGATTGTTTTGCGCGGTGACGCTTTACTACTGGAGCGGGTGCATGAACCTTTATCTCAAATCGCTTTCCGTTTACCTCTGCAACGAGCAGTTCACTAGCGGCCTTCGTCTCGCTCTCGAGGGATTGGATCGCAAAAGCCGGAATCTCATTAACGAATTCACTTTCAATATAACTTGTATAAATTGAGAAATTCTCCGTGAATGCAGGATCTTGCATAATTGCGCGGTGGAAGGGGAGAGCGGTTGCAAGTCCTGCAACTTTGAACTCTGCTAACGCTCTTCTCGATCTTTCAATAGCCTGTTGACGTGTTGCACCCGTAACAATCAACTTTGCAAGGAGTGAATCGAAGTTTCCTCCGATGACATCTCCTTGAGTGAAGCCTGCATCAACACGAACTCCAGGCCCAGTAGGAATTGCCCATGAAGTTATGCGGCCAGGTGCTGGAAGAAACGATCTTCCAGGATCTTCACCGTTGATTCGAAATTCAAAGCTATGTCCGCGAATTACAGGATCATCAAAGCCGAGGGCCTCACCCATCGCGATTCTAAATTGTTCTCGCACTAGGTCAATCCCAGTTACTTCTTCAGAGACTGGATGCTCTACCTGCAGGCGAGTGTTTACTTCAAGGAAAGAGATGGTTCCATCGCTACCGATCAGAAATTCGCAAGTGCCTGCTCCGACATACCCAGCTTCTTTCATGATCGCTTTACTAGAACGATAAAGCTCTTCATTTTGTGCATCTGTGAGAAATGGTGCTGGCGCTTCTTCGACAAGTTTCTGGTGGCGACGCTGAAGTGAGCAATCGCGAGTGCTAATAACAACAGCATGTCCATGTGTATCTACAAGAACTTGAGTCTCAACATGGCGAGGCTTTTCTAAATAGCGCTCTACAAAACATTCACCTCGTCCGAATCCTGTAATTGCTTCACGAACTGCAGAAGCAAAGAGTTCTGGAATCTCTTCGAGAGTGTGCGCAACCTTTAGCCCGCGTCCACCGCCACCAAAGGCGGCCTTAATCGCAACTGGAAGTCCATGCTCCTTTGCGAAGGTAATAACTTCCTCATGACCTGAGACAGGATCCTTTGTTCCCGCGACCAGTGGTGCGCCCGCTTTTGCTGCAATGCGGCGTGCAGAAACTTTGTCACCCAGCGCGCTAATGGCAGAGGGAGATGGCCCAATCCAAATGAGTCTTGCATCAATCACGGCTTGGGCAAAAGCTGCATTCTCAGATAAAAATCCATATCCAGGATGAACGGCATCGGCTCCGGATTCTTTAGCCAAAGCAACAATCTTTGGAATATTCAAATATGTATCTTTAGCACTAACCCCATTGAGAGAGTATGCAAAGTCAGCAGAACGCACATGGAGCGCATCACGATCTTCTTCAGAGTAAATCGCCACACTTTCGAGTCCGTGATCCTTACAAGCACGGATAACTCGAATCGCAATCTCACCTCGATTTGCAATCAGAACGCGCTTCATCGCATCACCTTAACTTCAGGCCATTTATATCCGAGTTGCTTCATCGCACTCCGTAGGAAAGGCATCGAGATCCCTACAACGTTGGTGTAATCGCCCTCGATAACCGGGATAAAGGCAGAACCATGACCATCGAGAGTAAATCCACCCGCAACATGAAGAGGTTCACCCGATGCAATGTAATCCTCAATCTCTTCATCACTTAATTCTGAGAAGGTGACCTTCGTTGTGACTCTATCGGCAATCTCAACGCCCTTTTCGGTATCGATAATGCAATGACCGGTGTGCAAGAGACCGCTTCGACCACTGATGGCGCGGGCTCTCTGGCGAGCAATATCTGCAGTGCCTGGCTTTCCGAAAGATACGCCGTCAACATCAAAGGTTGAATCACAACCGATAATTATCGCTGGATAATCGATCATCTCTCTTACTGTATGAGCTTTTGAAATAGCGAGTGCAATCACCATATCCGCTGGTGTCATGGCGTTGAAAAACTCGGTCTCTTCATCAACATTGCTCACGATGATCTCAGGCAACAAACCGGCATCAACTAGTAGTCGCTTTCGCGAGGTAGATTGTGAAGCAAGAACTATTCTTGGCACTAGTCAAACCTTCTTGCGCCATACGTAATCTGGTGAGGTAGAGGCTGGCGAAGTTGAGGTAGTCCAAAAACACTTCTCTTGACCACTGGCTTGAGGTCAACGGGTTTACGTGATCTGAGAACAGCTTCAAGTGCCTGTAACTCTTCCGGGGTTGGATTTCCAGATGTGATTGTAAATTTCATTAGAGTGGAATGTTTCCATGTTTGCGTGCTGGCAGAATGTCGCGTTTGGTCTTTAGAGTACGAAAAGCCTTGGTTATATAAGCGCGGGAATCTTCTGGCTCAATGACAGAATCAATCGTTCCGCGCTCGGCTGCTGCATACGGATTTGAGAGCTTTTCTGTGTAATCTGAAACTAATTCCTTGCGCAGAGTCTCTGGGTCTGATGCTTCTGCAATATCTTTTCTGTAAAGGATGTTCACAGCGCCCTGTGCTCCCATTACTGCAATTTCTGCCGACGGCCAGGCGAAGTTGATATCACTTCCAAGGTATTTAGAACCCATAACAATAAATGCTCCGCCGTAAGCCTTCCTCGTAATCAAGGTAACCAGTGGGACAGATGCTTCGGCATAGGCGTAGAGCAACTTGGCTCCACGTCGAATAATTCCATTCCATTCTTGCTCTGTTCCTGGCATAAATCCAGGGACATCGACCAAGGTAAGAATTGGAATGTTAAAGGCATCGCAAAAACGTAAGAATCTCGCAGCTTTCTCGCTTGAGTTAATGTCTAGAGTGCCCGCTAATTGTGAGGGCTGGTTTGCAATAACTCCTACAGATTGGCCTTCAATTCGCGCGAACCCAACGATGATATTTGGAGCATAGAGTGCGTGAACTTCTAAGAATTCACCCTCATCAACCAATGATTCAATAAGGATCTTCATATCGTAAGGCTGGTTAGGAGAGTCAGGAATCAAGGTATTGAGTGCAATATCTGATGCACTCTTTGAGAGTGTTTCCGTTGCGGGAAGTACTGGCGAACCATCCATGTTATTCGACGGTAGGTAAGATAAAAGTGCTTTCACGTAATCAATGGCATCTGCTTCGGAGTCAGCCATGTAGTGCGAGTTTCCTGATTTAGTGTTGTGGGTAAATGCGCCACCAAGTTCTTCCATACCAACGTCTTCACCAGTTACGGTTTTAATAACATCAGGACCGGTGATGAACATATTTGAAGTCTCTTTAACCATGACGGTGAAATCGGTCAGAGCAGGGGAGTAGGCCGAACCACCGGCACACGGACCTAAAATCAATGAGATTTGAGGAATCACTCCAGATGAACGGGTGTTTAATCTAAAAATCTTTCCATAGCCATTAAGTGAAGCGACGCCCTCTTGAATACGTGCTCCACCAGAATCATTGATACCAATCAGAGGAATTCCACTCTTGAGTGCAAATTCTGCGATCTTAACTATCTTCTCCGCATGTACTTCACCAAGGCTTCCACCGAAAACCGTGAAGTCTTGAGAGTAGAGAGCGATAGGTCGCCCATCAACAGTTGCCGTGCCAATCACAACGCCATCACCGTATGGGCGAGAATTTTCCATTCCAAATTGATTTGAACGGTGGCGCGCAAACTCATCAATTTCCGTAAATGAATCTGGATCAACGAGCATCTCAATGCGCTCACGAGCTGTGTGCTTTCCCTTGGCATGCTGCTTTTCAACGGCACGGGCCGAGCCAGCATGGATAGCTTCATCGATTTTTTCGCGGAGATCTTCGATTTTTCCCGCAGTAGTGTGCAGATCTGGGCTCATGTCTATACGGTACTAGTCATGGGTATAGATACGCCAAGAGCGCCACTAGATCAGAGCCGAATCACCTCTGCCTTGTCGCGGTACTGGCGAGTAAGCGTGGTTGAACTCACGACCTCAACTCAAGATGATCTTGCAAATAAAATTACCGCAGGAGATGCCAAAAGTGGCGATGTGATTGTTGCGAATTACCAAAGTGCGGGTCGCGGACGACTCGATAGAACTTTTCTGGCACCGCCATCGACAGCACTTCTTTTTTCACTCTATCTTCATCCGCAACGTGTGCACGATGACTGGGGTTTTCTTCCTCTACTCGCTGGATATTCCATTGCCGATACTTTAAGAAAAATCAGCGCTGATGTTTCGATTAAATGGCCCAACGATCTCTTGATTGATGAGTTAAAGGTGGGAGGAATAATCTCTACAGCAGCAGGTTCTGGAGTGATTATTGGAATAGGGATTAATGTTTCTTCAACAGTTACTGAACTACCTGTCGAAACCGCCACATCTTTATCTCTTGCAGGAGTAGATAAACTTGATAGAAACTTTTTACTCCCGCTTCTTCTCAATGCCCTTGAGAAAGATTTCACAGCGTGGGATAAAGGCGAGAGCTTTCTAGAGAAATACTCTCGGCTCTCTGCAACGCAGGGGCGAGAAATCACAATCGTGGGGCCATCTGAAAGCACGATCCGTTCTCGCGCAAAATCCTTTGATGAACAAGGCCAACTTCTCCTTGAAGATGGCCAGGCCGTTACAGTCGGTGACGTAGTTCATCTACGATAAGCCAGTGAGAAATCCATTCCCGGTCGTTGGAATTATTGGCGCAGGCCAATTAGCTCGCATGACTGTAGCTCCGGCCATCGCACTAGGTGTATCTCTCAAACTCTTTGCACAAGATAAGAGTGATAGCGCTGCACAAATTTGTGATCATGTAATCGGGGATTTTCGTAGCCTCAAAGAAGTGTTGGAGTTTGCACGTGAGTGCGATGTGATCACCTTTGAACATGAACTTGTTCCACTCTCGGTTATCAAGGGTTTAGAGGCAGAAGGAGTGCGCGTCTATCCACCATCTTCAGCCTTTCTTTATTCACAAGATAAAGCGGAGATGCGAGAGTTGTTGAGCGATCTTCCCTCACCGCAATGGCAGATCATTACTAGCGTGGACCAAGTAGCTTCTTTTCCGGTAATTGCTAAGGCCATATCAGGCGGCTATGACGGTCGAGGAGTGTGGAAGATTTCTAGCACCGACATGCTGGAAGAAATTCTGGCATCAAATCCACGGCTTCTCATAGAAGAGCTTGTGAGCTTTGATTCAGAGATCGCAGTGATGGTTGCACGATCTCCGCATGGTCAAGCAAGTACGTGGGCGCCCACCCAGACAATTCAAGAAAATGGAATATGCACTCGTACTGTTACACCAGCACCAACAGCTTCCTCAAAGATTTCCGAAAAAGCATCGGCGCTGGCTTTGACAATTGCCGAGCGCGTAGGTTTGGTAGGAGTAATGGCTGTTGAGATGTTTGTTAAAGGTGATCAGCTATTCATTAATGAACTTGCGATGCGACCACACAATTCTGGTCATTGGACAATTGAGGGATCGGTAACGAGTCAATTCGAGCAACATCTGCGCGCGATTTTAGATCTTCCTTTAGGCGATCCTGCAATGAGGGCATCCTTTGCAGTTATGGGAAATATCCTGGGCGGAGATAAGAGCGACATGTACCGGCCGTATTTACACCTCATGGCCCGTAACCCAGAGCTCAAAGTTCATCAGTACATGAAAGAAGTGCGTCCTGGGCGAAAGATTGGCCATTTCAATGCAGTGGGCGAAGATCTTCTACACTTGGAAGAGTTAATTGTGCACGCCCGTGACTACATGAGTGGAGAGATCGATGAGTGATGTTGCAATCATCATGGGATCGGATTCTGATTGGCCGGTA
>JBILEX010000042.1:0-7202 GCA_044351895.1 Candidatus Planktophila sp. | reverse complement strand
CCGATTCCTTGCGAATGCAGATTCTCAAACTTCGCGGATATCGCGTAGAAGCTATTGAGTTTATTGGGGGCGAGCACACACCTAGAAATCTCATGATTCGAGCAGTCAAGACAGGCGCACCTGTTGAAGCGATAGAAGTGACTCGATATGAGGAGATGATCGCTGCGTGGAAGGTAAAGCCTGCGCTAGCACGACTGCTTAACCATTAGACTAAGCGCTATGTCTAAGGTACTTGCAAGCCTTCCTGTAGGAGAAAAGGTCGGAATCGCCTTCTCTGGTGGTCTCGATACTTCAGTGGCAGTTGCATGGATGCGCGATAAAGGTGCCGTCCCTTGTACCTACACCGCAGATCTTGGCCAATATGACGAGCCAGATATTGATTCAGTACCAGTACGCGCAAAAGAGTATGGCGCTGAGATTTCACGACTTGTTGATTGCAAGCAGCCATTAGTTGAAGAAGGTCTCGCAGCAATTGCCTGCGGTGCATTCCACATTCGCTCAGGTGGAAAGCAATACTTCAATACAACTCCTCTTGGCCGTGCAGTAACCGGCACACTTCTCGTGCGCGCCATGCTCTCAGACAAAGTTGATATCTGGGGAGACGGTTCGACATATAAAGGCAATGACATTGAGCGCTTCTATCGTTACGGACTTCTGGCAAACCCAAATCTCAGAATTTATAAGCCATGGTTAGATGCGGACTTTGTTCGCGAACTCGGTGGACGAAAGGAAATGTCCGAATGGCTGGTTTCACATAACTTGCCTTATCGCGATAGCACCGAAAAGGCTTACTCAACTGATGCCAACATTCTCGGCGCAACACACGAGGCGAAGAATCTAGAAAGTCTTGATGCATCGATTGAAATCGTTCAACCAATTATGGGCGTACGTTTCTGGGATGCCTCCGTTACAATCCCAAGTGAAGATGTAAAGATCGAGTACGTACAAGGTCGACCAGTTGCGCTCAACGGAAAACATTTCGATGATGTTGTCGAGCTAATGAAAGAAGCCAACGCCATCGGCGGTCGTCATGGTCTAGGTATGGCTGATCAGATTGAAAATAGAATTATTGAAGCCAAGAGCCGCGGGATTTATGAAGCTCCAGGAATGGCTCTCTTGTTTATTGCTTACGAACGTTTACTTTCTGCAATACATAACGAAGATACAATCGCTAACTACCATGCAGAGGGTCGCAGATTAGGTCGTCTTCTTTATGAAGGTCGTTGGCTAGATCCGCAATCACTCATGCTCCGCGAATCACTACAACGTTGGGTAGCTTCTGCCGTTACTGGAGAAGTAACTCTTCGACTTCGCCGCGGTGATGATTACTCTGTAATTAATACTTCAGGCCCACACTTGAGCTATCACCCAGATAAGCTCTCGATGGAGCGCACAGAAGATGCCGCCTTTGGTCCAACGGATCGCATCGGTCAACTAACCATGAGAAATCTCGATATTGCAGATACGCGAGAAAAACTGGAGTTATATCGCTCTCAAGGGCAACTAGGTCAGGGCGAATTCACGCTGATTCGCGAGATAGATAACAAGTAATTCAAGACTCAAGCGCCACTACCGTTAGGATCTGTCCATGAAAAAAGTTGCACTCATTCTTTCACTCGTTATTGGCCTCACAGGCTGTTCAGAAATTGGAGATGACATGTCATCAAATACTCTCGTTCCGGTCAGCACAACAATGGGCGAAGAACCAACTATTGCAACACCAACAGGCGACGCTCCTGCCGAGTTAATCGCAGAAGATGTCGTTGTTGGTACGGGCGCAGAAGTTCTCCCAACTTCTACTCTGACTGTTCAGTACAAGCTCATGAGATGGTCAGATGGCAGCATTCTTGAATCCTCATGGACCAGCACAGGTCCAGCGACCTTTCCACTAGCAAATGTTGTAGTCGGTTGGCAGCAGGGACTACCTGGTGCAAAAGTTGGCACACGTCGACTATTGGTTATCCCACCAGCGCTCGGATACGGACCAATCACAGGACATCCATTGGAGAAAGACACTCTAGTTTTTGCAGTCGACATCCTCGCTGTTTCCTAATCAACGGTAACCAAAAATGACCCTGCTCCATGTTCTTGATCTGCTCTCGGTCTTTGTCTTCGCACTTGTTGGAGCACGAGTAGCAGCAGATCGTGGCTTGGATTATGGCGGCATCGCACTTGTGGCAATCGTTGCATCGGTTTCAGGTGGAACTCTTCGCAATATCTTCTTAGGTCTTAAGCCGATTCTGATTACGGATCCATGGGTGATTGGAAGCATTGTTGCTGCCGTTGCCATAACACTAAGCGTTCGTCGCGTCACAAAGATCGGCAAAACCTTATTGATTATGGACACCTTCGGCCTTGCAATTGCTACCGCCTCCGGTGTGCAACTTGCGCATAATCTCAACAGCCCTTGGTATGCAACCATTATCTTGGGTGTGATTACAGCCGTTACAGGTGGTTTGCTACGCGATGTTCTCTGCCAACTTGAGCCAGTTTTGCTGCATCGAGAAACTATTGCCACCTCATCACTCTGTGGCGCAGTTGCATTTGTCGCTCTTGTCGCCCTTAACGTTGATACATCGGTATCGACAATTATTGGGGGAGTAGTTGTTGCACTTGTGCGCACGCTTTCAATCCAATTCGATTTGAACCTTCCAAAATTCAAGGAAGTGCTTCAATGATTAGACCAGCGCGTATCGAAGATACAGAAGAGATTCTGGCTCTCATTTACGAGTTAGCGGTCTATGAGAAAGCCCCAGATGAGGCCAAGGCAACGGCAGCTCAAATTAAAGATTCATTCTTTTCAGCTGACCCAAAGGTCTTCTGCGAGATTGTTGAGCACGACGGCGAGATAGCCGGCTTTGCAATCTGGTTCCTTAATTACTCTACGTGGCAAGGTCTGCACGGAATCTACCTAGAAGATCTCTTTATCCGTCCGCAGTATCGCAAGCTGGGGTACGGGAAAGATCTCCTTAAGCATCTTGCAAACATCTGCAAGGAGCGCGGTTATGGCCGATTCCAGTGGTGGGTTCTTGATTGGAATACACCTGCAATTGATTTCTACACATCCCTTGGTGCCAAGGCGATGGATGAATGGACTGTCTATCGAATCTCAGGAAAAGAGTTAAGCGAGTTAGCTCTTGAGGACCGCTAAAGCAATCTCATAATCTCTCTCAAAGACCATTAAAGAAGGTCCCTGTAGAGTCTTAGTCAATGTCGCTTTGATATTGGAGTCTTGTAACTTTAATAGCGCCATCTGCGCTTCGATGTAATTTCCTGGTGTAGGTAGTGGCTTGAGTAGGCCGTACTCATCTTTCTTGCCTGCTCTAATCGGAGTCACAATCATTTTTTGGTTGGAAGAGAAAGCCCACTTAAGAAAAACAATCAAAATTGCCACACCAGCAAATCCTCCGAAAGAGGTTAAAAAGAGAGCGTTATCGATTCCGCCTAACACAGAAATACCTCTATGCGTTGATCACGCCAGTTGCAAGCAAAATCAAGATGCCTGAACCGAGTGCGATGCGGTAGATAATAAACGGCATAAAACTTCTTGTTGAAATGAACTTCATCAACCATGCGATGACGGCATAGCCGACAAAGAAGGCGACAATCGTTGCTGCGAAAGTTTCACCGAGAGAATATGGCGCAGCTGAGTTGCTCTCACCAATGGCAGTCTTGAGTTCGTAGAATCCGCTGCCAAAGACAGCAGGTACCGCCAAGAGAAATGAATACCTCAGTGCGCTTTCGCGGGTGTATCCAAGTACTCGTCCCATCGCAATCGTTGCACCTGATCGAGAGACACCAGGCACCAGCGCCAGAGATTGCGCAAAACCATATGCAAATCCATGCTGCGGAGTCAGAGTAGAGAGATCTCGATCGCTCTTTCCAAATCGATCGGCGATTCCAAGAATGATGCCAAAGACAATCATCACAATCGCAATAAGCCAGAGAGATCTAAAGGTGTTTCGTATATTCTCTTGAAAGAGATATCCAAGAACAACAATCGGTAGTGAACCCAAGATAATCATCCAGCCAAGACGCACATCTTGTGGCGCGCTTCCTGAATTCTCTCTACGCAAGATGACCTTTGATAGCCAAGCTCCGGCGATGCGCGCAATATCTTTTCTGAAATAGATAAGCACTGCCAGTTCGGTACCAATCTGAGTGATAGCCGTAAATGTCGCGCCTGGATCACTGGCGCTAGGTAGAAACTCTCCAGCAAGACGCAAATGAGCACTCGATGAGATCGGTAAAAACTCGGTGAGGCCCTGTAGTAATCCTAGGAAGAGGGCTTCAAACACGGCTGAAGTATCTCACCTTTTTTGTCCGGATTTATAGAGAGCTATGATTTTGATTTCGGGTACTACGTGTGGATTCTCTTCGAGGGGATTACGATCCAAAATCATTAGATCCGCATCAAATCCCACAGCAATGCGACCCACACGATCTTCTTTAAATAACTGATAGGCAATACCCTCTGTATAGGAAGCAAGTGAGTCCTCGATGGAAACTGCTTCGTGAACGCTCCAGCCCCGCTCTGAAGAACTTCCTGGAGACTGTCGATGGGTCGGAACTGCAAGAGCTTCAAGTGGAATAAATGAGGTGACTGGCCAATCACTTCCATAACTAATGCGTGCTCCAGATTTGCTCAGTGATGCCAATTGATATTGGCGATTAGTTCTCTCCTCGCCCAAACGCGGGGTAATGAGTTCTTTATTCATGGGATCTAAATAACACCAGAGTGGTTGATAATTCGCGATTACCCCAAGGCGTGCAAACCGCGGTAGGTCTTCTTCATTAATCAATTGGGCATGGGCAATAACCGGTCGCCGATCCCATGAGGGATTTATCTGTTGTACTTTCTCAATGACATCAAGTACCTGTCGGACCGCAGCATCTCCGATTGCGTGAAGGTGAAGCTGATACTGCTGTGAATCAAAATGAAGAGCCGCTTCCAGTAACTCAGCATCACTCCAGATGAGTAGCCCCTTTGAAGCAGGATCATCCAGGTAAGGCTCAAGTACTGCTGCAGTGCCGCTTGAGAATGCTCCATCACAAAGAAATTTGATTGTTCTGGCGGTGAGTTTTGAATCGGTACCTAAATCAAGAATCTCTTTTCGAAGTCCTGCGAAGTATTCACTTTCTTTCTTCCACGCATTTGGCTGGGCCAAGAAGAAAAGATTTACATCTATAGAAAGTACACCGCTAGTTGCCGCGGCAATGTAGGCCTCAGCCATTCCTGGCTCAACCCAAGCATCTGTTGCTGCAGTAACGCCGTGAGCTAAATACTGCTTACACGCCCAAGAAATCGCATCAACATCTGCCTCACGAGTACGCACCGGCGCATGTTTCATAATCAAAGCCATTGCAGAGGGTTCACGCAAAGTTCCACGAGGACTGCCATCACTGTTGCGTGCAATTGATCCGCCGACGGGATCGATGGTCAGCGCCGAGATTCCTGCTAACTCAAGGGCTTTACTGTTTACCCAAATTGTGTGGTGATCTACTGCTTGCAGAACTACAGGGCGATCAGCAACGTATTCATCTATCCACTCTGCAAGAAAATCTCCACCTTCGATGATTGCGGCTTCATAAGCCCCACCAATAATCCAAGGAACATCTGGATTACTCTGTGCAAAACGTTTTACCTCGAGAAGAATTTCAGAGACAGTTTGTAATTGATTGACCTTGGGACCTTGTGCTTCTCGGCCTGCAAAAAGTGGGTGCGCATGTCCATCCATAAACGCCGGCGCTAAGAACGCACCCTTTAAATCAACGACTTCGTCATCTGCGTCAGCCGGGCAATCAACAGCAATAATCTTCCCTTGATCAATTCTCAGCGACTGTGCGATACGACCTTTGCTGCACCAGATCGTTCCACCGCTGAAATAGATTCCCAAAGTGCCCCCAAGGGTTAGAAGAGATCAGAGACTGAGTGAAGTTTAACCTTATCGGCGATTGAAGAGTTTACGCTTTAGATACTGCAAGCGAACAGAGATCTGAGACTTCATTGATCCCTTACTTCCCTTGGGAATGATGGTTTTTTCAATCAATGGTTCTGTTGACTTGATGACGGTCTGGAAGTTTTCCATCGTGATCTGATCAACTAGCGCCTGCTCTTTACTGTAAGAGTTGAACTCAGAGATCTCGGTTCCACCACAGTAGATACAGGACGATGTATTTGCCGCAACCCTCTTCTGGCATGCCGGGTTTAAACAGAGAGCCATCTCGAGTTATCCAATCGCAATCAATCAATTTCGCTACTGAGCACTTTAATCTATAAATCAGCCTTAGTCGCGACGGGGGCTAAAAGGTTTTCCTATTTCCTCGTTACTTAGAGTTTGTTCGGCAACTGGGACGTCATACCGCCATCGATTACATAAGAGGCACCGGTAATGAATGAAGATTTATCTGAACACAAAAATCCAACGAGCTCTCCGATTTCATGGATGGTAGCCATACGACCAATCGGATGAGTCAAGCCCCACTCGTGTAAGAATTCTTCAGCACTTCTTTCGCCTGCAAATGATTCTGCAGTCGCGCGAATCATGGGCGTATCGACACAACCAGGAAGTACGGCATTGCAGCGAATCTGCTCAGCAGCGTAATCAACGGCTATCGCACGAGTCAGTGCATTGACCGCACCCTTGGAGGATGCGTAGGCCAGCACATTCTTCTGATTGGAGTTGGCCTGCACCGATGAGATATTTACAATCGAGCCACCCTTAACTTTGCGCATAAACGGAATTGCATACTTGGCAGTCAAATACATTGCCTTTACATTCACGCCGAAAGTTTTATCCCACAGTTCCTCTGAAGTATCTTCGGCGGTTCCATATGTCTGGATGCCTGCACTATTCACCAAATAGTTGATGTGGCCATGCTTGTTTCCGACTTCGTTCACAGCCTTCTGAACCTGTGCATCGGATGCGATATCAACCTTAACCCCAGAGAAACGATCGCCGTAGCTCGCAAACTGTTCAACCGCACTGGCGATGGCATTCTCATCCACATCGAAGATAACTACTGTTGCCCCATCTTCTAATAGACGTTGCGCGCTACCGAATCCAATGCCCTTTGCTCCGCCAGTTACTATCGCTACCTTGTTCATGGGCGAAAGTTTAGACCTCAATTTTTAACCGCGGTAGACCCCAAACCCTTACTATTGGCCAAGGATTTAGAAATTCGCTTCAACGCTGGAGCAG
>JBILEX010000041.1:0-7361 GCA_044351895.1 Candidatus Planktophila sp. | reverse complement strand
TCAACCATTTATGCCACAAGGGCTTGAGGGGGGAGTCCGAGATAAGAGCATGGCTCTGTGGACGCAGCGACACAATACGGATGCAATGTATCTCGCTCTCTTTAGAAAAACCTCGTAAGGTAAAGTGGATACATGGGAATCCGAATAACACCAAGTATCTTGAATGCGGATCTCTCACAGCTTGATCAGGAGATAGCGCGTATTGCAGCGGTTTCTGATCTTCTTCACCTTGATGTCATGGACAATGTATTTGTACCGAACTTCACCTTTGACTTCGATCGAGCGGCGAGCATTATTGCTGCTTCACCAATCCCAGTTGACGCTCATCTGATGATTGCAGATGTTGATCGTCTAGCTCCTGCCTACGCTCATGCCGGTAGCGCAAGCGTCACAATCCACGCTGAAGCAAGTAGTTCCATTGCCTCAACGTTGCGCGCGATTAAGAGCGAAGGCGCTAGGGCAGGTCTTGCGCTAAAGCCCGGAAGTTCGATTGAGGATTATGCCGATTTCGTTGATGACGTTGATATGTTCTTGATCATGACGGTTGAACCTGGTTTTGGCGGACAGAAATTTATGAACACAATGATGGATAAGGTGAGTAGGACTCGTGCAATTATTGGAGATAGACCAATATGGTTACAGGTTGATGGAGGTATTTCTCTTGAGACCATTGAGATCGCTCGCGATGCCGGAGCAGATACCTTTGTCGCTGGTAGCGCGGTCTTCAGCGCACCCGAGCCAGCAGAGATGATTGTGCAATTACGGGCCTTAGCCGAAGCTAAATAGAGCGCCCTGAGTACTTATCTTCAAGTAAACTCTCACCATGAAGTCATTCGATGATCTATGGGTTGAACTATCTAAGAAGGCTGTAGATCGTCCAGCAAATTCGGCAACAGTCGCTGCCTTAGATGCTGGCGTTCATTCGATTGGTAAGAAGATCATCGAAGAGGCTGGCGAAGTCTGGTTGGCTGCCGAACATGAAAGTGATGAAGCGCTGGCGGAAGAGATTAGCCAGTTGATTTATCACCTGCAGACTCTGATGCTGGCGCGCGGGCTTACCCCGCAGGACGTTTACAAATTTCTCTAGAGTGTGAAGGAGCATGATGTTACGTATTGCAATCCCGAATAAGGGATCTCTCGCTGAAGAGTCGATTGCGATTCTTAAAGAGGCGGGATATAATCAGCGCAGCGATTCGCGCGATCTTGTTCTTGTAGATGTCGCGAATTCGGTGGAGTTCTACTACCTGCGTCCGCGTGATATTGCTATCTATGTCGGCTCGGGTGAATTAGAGGCAGGGATTACTGGTCGAGACTTGCTTATAGATTCAGGCGCGCTAGCCACTGAAATCATGGCTCTTAACTTTGGTGGCTCAACCTTTAGATTTGCCGGTCCAGCCTCCAAGGGTTATTCACTTCAGGATATTAACGGCAAGCGTGTGGCAACTGCCTATCCAGGACTTGTTCAGAGTCACCTATCTAGCCTTGGAATTTCTGCAGAGGTTGTTCGGTTGGATGGCGCAGTAGAGAGCAGTGTTCGACTTGGTGTTGCGGATTTAATCGCGGATGTGGTGAGTACTGGAAACACTCTTCGTCAAGCCGGATTAGAAATTTTTGGCGAACCAATTCTTTCTAGCGAAGCAATCGTGATTAGTCGTAAAGACACCCCTATCGCTGCTGAACTTGAAGTACTTATTCGTCGCCTTCAAGGCGTCGTTACTGCTCGTCAGTACGTTCTGATGGATTACGACATTAGAAAGAGTGATATTGATGCTGCCTGTGCCATAACCCCAGGATTGGAATCTCCCACAATTTCTCCGCTACAGAATCCCGATTGGTTAGCTGTACGCGCGATGGTCTTACGCAGTGAAACAAATAAAGTGATGGATGATCTTTATGCGATGGGGGCCCGAGGAATTCTCGTCACCGATATCCACGCTTGCAGACTTTAGATTCTTTACTGTTGGCTGCTTTGGCCAGATTCATCAACATCTTCGCGAGTAATCCCAAGAAGATATAGAACGCTATCTAGGTAAGGCGCACTTAGAGCGCTATCTGCCGCCGCACGGACGGCGGGCTTTGCATTGAATGCGATTCCCAGGCCTGCGAGTGCAATCATATCTAAATCATTTGCGCCATCTCCGATGGCAACAGTCTGTTCCAGTTCAACATTCTCCATCTTCGCAAAGTCGCGAAGAGCGGTTGCCTTCGCTGCACGATCGATCACTGGACCATGTAACTTACCGGTCAGAACACCATCTACAATTTCTAAAGTGTTTGCTCGGTAGTGACTGATGTTCAAAGATGCTAGTAATGGTTGGATAACGTTAATGAAACCGCCTGAGACCACAGCGACCGTGTGTCCGAGTTTTTGCAGAGTTGAAACCAGAGTAGTTGCACCGGGAGTAAGTGAGATTTCGCCGCGTACTTCGTTGATTACGCTCTCGGGCAGGCCTTTAAGGAGTAAAACACGTTCGCGAAGACTTTCTTCAAAATCAATCTCGCCAGCCATCGCTCGATCCGTGATGGCCTTCACTTGATCTTGGACGCCAGCCTTTGCACCGAGAAGCTCAATTACTTCCTGCGAAATGAGCGTCGAATCAACATCCATAAGAACTAGTTTTTTAGCCCACCTCATAAGTCCGCCGGGAGAGACTGCTATATCTACTGAATGCTCAGCAGCCAAAGGCGTGAGTGCGCTCTTGAGGAGCGGAGTCGAAGCCCCGCTCACAACGCACTCGATTGCGGTTACCGGATAGCTGGCCGTTCGTTGAATGCGTTCAATATTTGCGTTAACGCCTGCGATTACTGAAGCGATCGCAGCCAAGGCGGATGGTTTTAGGTCTTGGGAGAGAATTACTACATGGGTGAGTCCAGTTTTTGCGGCGATGCTTTCGCTTTTCTGCTCAGAGAAAGCGATCGCGATATCGAGTTCAAGTTCGGCTTCTTTCTCCTTGAGATCTTCTTCAATCGCAGATGCGTGAGCTCGATCGAGTGAGATAAGAACGGTCAGAATCAGGCGCGAGCGAATTACGACCTGTTCTATATCGATGATCGTCATTGTGAACGGGGCTAGAGTGGCAAATAACGCTTCGGTGATTCCGGGGCGATCTTCGCCAGAGACCAAAATCAGCCCCGTGTAATACTCGCGTTCTTTATCCATGTGCAGAGATTATCGTGAATCACAGCGCAATCTCCTCGTATTTACAGGTATTGAACGCTCGAAAGAGATATCTTTTAGCCCGTGAGCGGTCAAGAGGTATTGAGAGTTAATGACGTTTGCGTCCGTCGCGGTACACGGATGATCCTTGGACCAATCACTTTTGCAATTTCGCCAGGGGAGCGGTGGGTTATTCTCGGCCCTAACGGCGCAGGAAAATCGACCTTACTCAATTTGTTAGCTACACGCGCTTTCCCCACCTCAGGAAAGGTTTTCGTTCTTGAGAAAGAGATGGGCAAGGTCGATCTCTTTGAATTGCGAACACGAATTGGTCTTGCAGGTGTGGGGATTTCGGAAGATATTCCATATGAAGAAAAGGTGCGAGATGTCGTTGTTACCGCGGCTTATGCAGTCCTGGGTCGATGGAACGAAGATTACGATCTTTGGGACGAATCACGAGCAGTCGCACTGTTAACCACATTTGGTGTGCGCGAGCTTGCAGATCGAGATTATGGCACCCTCAGCGAGGGGGAGAGGAAGCGAGTACAAATATCGCGAGCTCTGATGGCAGATCCCGAACTCCTTCTGCTAGATGAGCCTACCGCTGGTCTTGATGTTGGAGGACGTGAAGATTTACTACGACGCTTTTCTCACTTCTCTAGCGATCCAAGCGCCCCCGCCACAGTCATTGTGACCCACCATATTGAAGAAATTCCTGTCGGTACCACTCATGCGCTCTTGCTCAAGGATGGATTGATTGCAGTCAGTGGCCCAGTCCAACAAGTTGTCACAAGCGAACACATCACTGCGGTCTTCGGTGTTGAGGTAAATGTCGCCTTCGATGGATCTCGGTTTTACGCACGAGCCACTTCGTGATTCATCAAGTTCTCCAGCCTATCCATCATTCGTGGAAGTCTTTGATCGAACCCCTTGAGGACGACATAATCTCGACCTTCAACAAGGTCTCCTTAGGCGAATACATTCCATCAGTTGAACGAATCTTCGCTCCACTCAGCACTCCGTTAGATGAGGTTAAGGTGGTCATTGTCGGCCAAGATCCCTATCCGAACGTGGAGAACGCTGATGGTTACGCATTCTCCGTCCGCCCCGAGGTAACTCCGCTACCAGCTTCGTTAGTTAATATCTTCAAGGAGTTGGAGAGCGACTTGGGTACGGCGTTGCCCAACAATGGAAATCTAGAGCGCTGGTCTCAGCAAGGAGTTCTACTCATTAACCGCACTCTGACCACTATTCCAGGGGAGTCACATGCTCATCAACGCAGCGGTTGGATGGCGATTACGGAAGTGATTATTCGTGAAGTCGCCACGCGAGGAGCGGTAGGGATTCTCTGGGGTGGCAATGCTCAACAAATGTCGGAGTACTTCGACTCGGATCGCGTAATAAAGAGCGCGCACCCAAGTCCGCTAAGTGCCTATCGGGGCTTCTTTGGTTCCAAGCCGTTCTCTCAGTGTAATGAAATTCTGCATGCGATCGGGAAAACTCCGATCACTTGGTAAAAGAAAAGAGGCCAGATACTCACTCAAAGTGAATACCCGGCCTCTCTTCTATATTAAGTTACTTATCCAACCCAGATGTTAATTGGAGATTGAAGGAAGTAGATCATGAAGAGTCCTGAAACTACCCAGAGAAGTGGATGAACTTCCTTTCCACGTCCTTGGATTGCTCGGATAACTACATGCGTTACGAAGCCGACACCTATTCCAACAGAGATATTGTAAGTAAATGGCATCAAGATGATTGTTAGGAATGCTGGAAGCGCAATTCCCATATCGTCCCAGTCAATACTTTTAATCTGAGTCATCATGAGGAAACCAACAATTATGAGTGCTGGAGTTGCAGCCTCATAAGGAATTACTGCAACGAGCGGCGCTAAGAACGTGGTGAGTAGGAACATAACACCAGTAACTACTGATGCAAGTCCAGTTCGTGCACCTTCACCGACACCAGCTGCTGATTCAATGTAGCTCGTGTTTGATGAGATGCTTCCTGCTCCACCAGCAACTGCTGCGAGTGAGTCAACGAAGAGAATCTTGTTATTGTTTGGAACATTACCTTCGTCATCAATCAAACCTGACTCGTGACCGATTGCAGTAACAGTTCCCACTGTGTCGAAGAAGTCAGAGAGTAACAATGTAAAGATGAGCAGGATTGCGGTTACCAACGGAACACGATCAAAACCACCAAGGAGATTGAATTGTCCGAAGAGTGAGAAGTCCGGGGTAGCGACAACTTCCGCAGGCATTGCTGGGACATTGAGATTCCAGCCCTTTGGATTAACCGCACCTGTTGCGCCATTGAATAGTGGCCCAATTTTAAATGCTGACTCAATTGCAATCGCTGCAGCAGTTGCCACAACGATTCCGATGAGAATCGCTCCCTTTACCTTCTTAACCATGAGAGCAATAGTGAGTAGGAGTCCAAAGCCAAAGACAATGATTGGCCAGCCAACGAGGTTTCCACCATCACCAAGCATCACAGGGACAGGTCCGGCATTGGTGCGACGTACGAAGCCAGCGTCAACTAGACCGATGAGTGCGATAAATAGACCAATACCGACTGAAATCGCAATCTTGAGCTGTCCCGGAACTGCGCGAAATACCGCGCCGCGGAAACCGGTGAGTACGAGAATCGTGATGATGATTCCTTCGATAACTACTAATCCCATTGCATCTGCCCAAGTCATCTGTGAAGCAATACCTACTGCCACAAATGTGTTTAGGCCGAGCCCGGTTGCGAGAGCAAGTGGATAATTTCCAAGAACTCCCATAAGGATTGTGAGAATGCCAGCCATTAAAGCTGTCATTGCAGCGACGAGAGCCAAGTTTGGAGCATCTCCGCCGCCGATATATTTTCCATCAGCGTCTTTGGCTAGACCGATGATGAGTGGATTAAGCGCGACGATGTAAGCCATAGTAAAGAACGTGACGATTCCGCCACGTACCTCTTGTGCCACTGTCGATCCGCGCTCGGATATTTTGAAGTAACTATCGAGCATTTTTTACCTTCCTCATTTTGTTATCGGGGGTGGTTGCGACCCCGTGTGAAATGACGGCTCACAGACCGATCGAGGATGGGGAGGTCTTTGATGGGGTCAAAATAACTGACCGGCGGTATTACTTTGAGGTAAGGCGCGCTAAAAGGCCAAAGGAAATAGCAACAGATTGCCCAATGAGCAGGGCAAAGAGCAGGGTACCCAGACCCAAGGTTCCCCCCAGGAGAGCCCCCGCGATCGAGACAACGACCTCAAGGCCGAGACGAACTCGCCCGACTCGAACGCCAGTGCGCTGATGCAGACCCGTCATGGCTCCATCTCTAGGTCCTGGCCCCAATCCACACGTGATGTATAGAGCGGATCCAATTCCCACCATCGCAATTCCGATAAGTGTGAAAAGTAAGCCAGGAAGCAAGTTCTCTTGTTTTGGAAAAACATTAGTTGCGATTTCAATGAATAAAGAGATGATCAGGATATTTGAAAGCGTTCCAAAGCCGGGACGTTCTCGCAGCGGGATCCACAGTGAGAGAACAAGAGCACCGATAATTAGTGTGGATGTTCCGATTGAGAGACCACTCTTAAGCGAAATACCCTGAGCGAGAACCGACCATGGAGCGTTTCCTAGTCCTGATTGAATAATTAGACCATCGCCCAAACCAAAGATCGCAAGTCCGAAGAAGAGGATGATCACCCTTTTGAATGAGAGATCCCAGCGACCTTTGGCGGTCCAAGGAACTACGGGAACAGTGCGATGCGGTTTTAGATGAGAGATAATTTTACGCAACGTCATTCCCACATCCTACCCTTCTGATTGGACTTTAAGTACTCTTACCAGATGTTTACAGGTTCAGGAACGCTGATCAATGTCGTCACAATTATCGCGGGCGCATCACTTGGTGTTTTGATTGGTGGACGCATGCCGGAGCGCATGCGTGCACTGATCACAGATGTATTGGGCTTGATAACTATTCTTGGAGCCGCAACGGCCTTAGTCTCCATCATCTCCCAGCGCTACGTTGAAGCTTTACCAAAAGGTTGGCCGCTTTTGGCGATCTTGGCATCTCTTCTTATTGGTGGAGTGATTGGTAGCGCAGCCAATCTCGAGAGTCGTTTAGAGAGTTTCGGCAACTACTTGAGAATTAAGTTTAAGGCGGATGGTCAAGGTACTTTTGTTGAAGGATTCTTATCTTC
>JBILEX010000040.1:0-7394 GCA_044351895.1 Candidatus Planktophila sp. | reverse complement strand
GCGAATGATTGATTCGCTTCTCTTTTCCATGGGTCTTCGCACCGGTAGGTTCACAAGTCCACATTTGGAAAGTTACCGCGAGAGAATTGCAATCAACGGTGAACCAATTGATCCTAAGGAATTGATATTTGTCTATAACGATATTGCTGCCTATTTTGACTTTATTGACTCCAAATTTGATAACCCGATTAGCTTCTTTGAAGCGATGACTGCGCTGGCATTTGCTGCCTTTGCAGAGCACCCAATCGACATAGGTGTGATTGAAGTAGGCATGGGTGGCGAGTGGGATGCAACAAATGTGGTTAAGGCTGACGTAAGCGTCATAACCCCGATCGGTTTTGATCATATGGAATACCTCGGAAATACACTGGTTGAGATTGCCCAAACTAAAGCGGGAATCATTAAAGAGGGCGGCTTTGCCGTACTCGCCCAGCAACCAACTGAAGTTGCAGTTGAGTTGTTACGAAAGGCTGCCGAAGTTGGAGCAGATGTTGCACGAGAAGGTATCGAATACTCCGTTCTTTCTCGAGCAGTTGCTGTTGGCGGGCAACTCGTAACCATTCAAGGAATTAAGGGCGTCTATGACGACATCTTTATTCCATTGCACGGAAAGCATCAGGCAGCAAATGCCGCCGCTGCACTGGTTGCAGTTGAAATCTTCTTCGGAGAGAACGACTTGGATATCGATGCCGTACGCGAAGGTTTTGCCAATGTACGCTCACCAGGACGTTGCGAGGTAATACATCGCGATCCAACCTTCATCTTGGATGCAGCCCATAATCCTCACGGAAGTGTGGCGCTGCTTGAGACCATCACATCAGAATTCACCTTCGATGAAATCATCGGAATAGTCGGCGTAATGGGCGATAAGGATGCGCGAGGTATTCTCGAGAACTTTGAAAAGTTTATGGATTCCATTATCGTCACAAAGAATTCATCCCATAGAGCGATGGATGTTACCGATTTAGAATTACTTGCTATCGAAATTTTTGGTGCCGATCGCGTTTACTCGGCAGAGACTCTCGATCTGGCGCTGGACAAAGCAATTAAAGATGCGGTTCGTCCATTAAGTGATGAGACTCTTGGCGTGGTCGTTACTGGTTCAGTTGTAACGGTCGGTGAAGCCCGTACCTACCTAAACAAGAAGTTTAAGAAGAATGTGGGGGAGAGCCAGTGAAAGTTCTCGGTAGTGCAGTACTCACAATGGAAATCTTCGTCATGGGATTTGCCATGTTGCTTGCCAAAGAAACTCACGAACCCGCAACAATTATCTACGGTTTTGCCTTCATGCTGGTGACCATTGCGACAGTCCGCTTACTCAAGAAACGAATCGGCTGGATCATTGGCTCGCTTCTCCAGTTCGCACTGATGGCTTATAGCGTCGTTGTCCCCGCAATGGCTATCGTGAATTTGATTTTCATGGCCCTCTGGGTGGCCGCCATCATCGTGGGGCGTAAGGGTGAGGCCGCACGCGCAGCTTTGCTGTCGCAAGGGCCACCAAAACCCTAATAGACTGACGCAGTGAAAATCGAGCAAACCCTCATCCTTGTAAAGCCAGATGGCGTTTCACGAGGACTCGTTGGAGAAATCATCGCCCGCGTAGAGGCTAAGGGATATGTCATTGCAGATCTCAAGATGATGCAGGCAGATCGCGCTCTTCTCGAACGTCATTATGCAGAACATCAAGGCAAGCCATTCTTTGAACCGCTTGTCGAATTTATGCTCTCTGGACCAATCGTTGCAATCATTGCCGAAGGACAGCGCGTTATCGAAGGCTTTAGATCTCTCGCAGGTGCAACAGATCCAACAGTTGCAGCGCCTGGAACAATTCGCGGAGATCTTGCACGCGATCAGGGTACAAAGGTTCAACAAAATCTTGTTCACGGATCTGATTCACCAGAGTCAGCAGCACGTGAGATAGCAATCTTCTTCGAAGGGAAGTAAATGAGCGCAAGAACAACATTCATCGGCCGCGATATGGCGATCGATCTTGGTACAGCAAACACACTCGTCTATGTTCGTGGGCGTGGAATTGTTCTCAATGAACCTTCAGTGGTTGCAGTCAATCAAGATACTGGTGCAGTTCTTGCAATCGGTGCTGAAGCCAAGTTGATGATTGGTCGTACACCAGGCAACATCGTTGCTATTCGCCCACTTAAAGATGGTGTGATCGCAGACTTTGATACAACAGCGCGCATGCTTAAGCACTTTATCCGTAAGGTTCACGGTCGTCGCGTTCTTGCTAAGCCACGTCTTGTGATCTGCGTACCTTCAGGAATCACTGGCGTTGAACAACGTGCTGTGACCGAAGCTGGTTACGATGCTGGCGCACGTAAGGTGTACATCATCGAAGAGCCTATGGCTGCAGCAATTGGTGCAGGACTTCCAATTCACGAACCAACTGGAAACATGGTTGTCGATATCGGTGGCGGAACAACAGAAGTTGCTGTTATTTCACTTGGTGGAATTGTTACAGCGCTTTCAATCCGTGTGGGTGGAGACAAGCTCGATCAGGCCATTATTGACTGGGTAAAGCGTGAATATTCACTTCTTCTCGGTGAGCGCACAGCAGAAGAAATCAAGATGGCTATCGGTTCGGCATACGTTCTAGCAGATGAAAAAGATGCGGAAATTCGCGGTCGTGACCTTGCGACAGGACTTCCAAAGACAATCATCGTTACAGCAGCTGAGATTCGTAAGGCACTTGATGAACCGGTAAAGGCGATTGTTGCAGCGGTTAAGAACACTCTCGATAAGTGTCCACCAGAGCTTTCTTCAGATTTGATTAACCGCGGAATCGTACTTACAGGAGGCGGCGCACTACTCAAGGGTCTAGACGAGCGTCTTCGTCGCGAAACCGGAATGCCAATTCATGTGGCAGAGCATGCACTAGACGCTGTTGTTGAAGGTTCAGGTAAATGTATTGAAGAGTTCGAGGCACTTGAAAAAGTCTTGATCTCAGAACCACGTCGATAGGCTGCTAGAACATGGCGCGCGGCGGCGAGAACCGCGGGCGTTTACTGCTCATCATCCTGGTTATTACATCGCTCTTTCTGATCACTTTAGATCTGCGCGGTGTATCAATCATTGGTGGAGTTAAGACTGGTACACAGAGCGCGCTGAGCCCGGTACAGAATTTTGGTTCGACCATACTTTCGCCTGTACGTAATTTCTTTTCAGATGTCGTTCAACTCGGCCGCACTCAATCAGAGATGGAAGCGCTGCGCGAGGAGAACGGAAAACTACTTACAGAGTTGCGTGAACGTCGCAGTATTGACGCGCAGCTTGAGCAACTACAAGGCGTATTAGATCTTGCGGGCAAAGCTGAATATAAAGTTGTAAATGCCCGAGTGATCTCACAAGGTGCGACGACCTCATTTACTCAGACAATTACCATTGATGCAGGTTCTGAAAATGGAATAAGACCAAATATGACGGTCATTAACTCCTACGGACTTATTGGCGTCGTCAAGACCGTTTACTCAAATAGTTCGCTCGTCTCTCTCACATTTGATCCTTCCTTCCGCATTGGAGTACGTGTTGCGGGAAGCCAGCAGATTGGAATTCTCTCGGGTCAAGGCACTCGTAAAGGCGTGCTCCAACTTCTGGATAATCAATCAACGATCAAGGTCGGAGACATTCTGGTTGCTCGCGGAAGTGTTAACAACCGACCTTTCGTACCTGGTGTTCCGGTTGGCGAAGTTACCTCTGTTGATAATGCTGCCGGGGCAGTTACCCAAATGGCTGATGTTCGCTTCTTTGCAGATTTTTCCGCGCTATCGGTTGTTGGGGTAGTCCTCAAGGGTCCACCTTCAGACCCACGTGATGCGTTGATTCCAGCTAAACCTATGCCAACTCCAATACCAACTGTCACAGTCTTTGTGACTCCAAGCCAATCACCATCTCCGAATTCAGATGGCACTGAGTAATGTCCACTCGCAAAATCTCTCTAACAGCACTTCTCTTTCTAGTTGTATATGTTCTTCAGGAAGCCTTTGTTACCCAATTTCATTTCATAGGTGGGGGATTCTCACTCTTTCTTATCTTCGCACTTCTTTGGGCAGCACTCTCCACACCTGATATTGGAGCGCTAGCAGGATTTGCAGCTGGATTCCTTATTGATCTTTCCCAAAGTACTAGCGGTGCAGTTGGTCAGTGGACCTTCGTTCTCATATTGGTGGGATTTGGTATCTCATACCTAGGACTTGGTTACGAAAATGTAAGAATGAACCCATTCACAATTACGTTATTGGTAACGGCAGCAGTTGTTGTGGCACGAGCTTTATATGTGCTTCTCTCACTCTTACTTGGTCAAGAAATTGGGAAAATCTCTTCGATTTTGATATCACTCTTGATTGGCGCACTTTGGTCGGCGGCAATCGTGCCAATTTTGATGCCACTAGTTGCACGAACTTATGACTTTATTGATGATTCAAGGCTACGTCTATGAATCTTCGTTCGCGCCTTAGCCTTCTTGTCATACAAATATTTATTGTCTCTCTGATGCTGGCTTTACTTGGTCGCCTCTTCTATCTGCAGGTCGCAGCAGCCCCCAGATATAAAGATGCTGCACTTTCTATCCAAAGTCGAGATGTCGTCACACCAGCCACACGCGGCTTGATTGTGGATTCTTCAGGCGTTCCCCTTGCACTCAATAAGGTGGGAGTTGCTATCACCGTTGATCGCACCAAAATCGACAAGCAAGACGATAAAGGTGAAGCTGTTCTTAGATCACTGGCTCAACTCTTGGGGCTTAACTATGCCGACATATATCAACGCACACGGCTTTGCGGTGAATTAGAAAAGGGAAAACGAGCAGGTTGCTGGACAGGTTCACGTTTTCAGCCGATTCCAATTACTAAAAATGCCGATCCAAATCTAGCCCTGCAAATTGTTGAGCGCTCAGACCGATTCCCTGGAATTGGCGCTGAACCAATTGCGATTCGTTCTTACCCATCAATAGTTGGTGCAAATGCGGCTCACCTCCTCGGGTATATCGGCCCACTGACTGATGGCGATTTGGCAGGAGATAACGGACGAAGTTACTTCCGATCTGAATCGATTGGTAAAGCTGGACTTGAAATTCAATATGACGAATTCTTAAGAGGTACGCCAGGAATCAGGACTGTGATTGTTGATCGCAAAGAGGCAGTCACTAGTACGGGCAAAGTTACAAATCCTGTCGGCGGAAATCATTTGGTAACAAGCATTGATGTGCGCCTACAGGCAGCAAGTGAGAGAGCGCTAGCCGATGCAGTGGCTCGTTCTCGCGCGAATGGTTTTCGTGCAGATGGTGGCGCAGCAGTTGTGATGGATATCGTGACTGGACGCGTACTCGCGCTTGCTTCATATCCAACGTATGACCCAAATGCGTATGAACTTGGTTTAACGATAAAGCAAGCACGCGATCTCTACTCTGAAGAAGCGGGAGTACCCGCACTTTCGCGCGCTCTCCAAGGTTTGTTTGCACCAGCATCTACATTTAAAGCTGTCTCGCTTGTCGCAGCTGCAAATGCGGGCTATGACCTTGATGCAATCTATGACTGCCCAGGTGAATATCAAGTTGGAACACGCGCCTTTCAGAACTTTGAAAGTAAAGCCCAAGGACGTCTTTCAATGAAGAAGGCGATGGCAATCTCTTGCGACACGATTTGGTACAAAATTGCCTTTGCGGAATGGCTCAAAGATGGAGGGTTAAAGCCAAAGGAAAATCCAAATGATTATTTCTTTAAGGCCGCTGAAGGTTTTCAGGTTGGTCAAAAGACAGGGATTGATTTGCCATCAGAATCCTCAGGGCGACTTGCCAATCGTGAATGGCGTAATTCTTGGTATGACCAGAATAAAGATTTCTACTGCAACTACAAAGAGCGTGCATCCAAGGCACAACAGACCGCCTTCCTAATTGAACTTGCACGCGAGAATTGTCTAGATGGAGACAAAATTCGTGCCGGTGATGCCGTTAACTTCTCCATCGGACAAGGCGATACCGTCATCACTCCTCTCAAGCTTGCTCAGATGTATGCCGCAATTGGCAATGGTGGAACTATCTGGAAACCGACAATTGGTAAGGCGATTGTTACAACTGAGGGTGAGGTAATCCAGACAATAGAGCCAGAGAAGTTAGGTACTTTGCCTGCGACTAAAGCGACAATTAAATTCCTCAAAGAATCTTTGCGCGAAGTAGTAACGGCAGGAACAGGTACAGGCGCGTTTGCTGGTTTTCCTATCGCTATCAGTGGAAAAACTGGTACTGCTCAAGTCTTCGGTAGAAATGCAAACGGAACGCTAAAGAGTGACACATCGTGGTTTGCTTCCTATGGACCCACAGAGAAGCCACGATTTGCAGTCGTCATGATGGTCTCCCAAGGTGGATTCGGTGCATCTTCATCTGGTGTTGGTGTCCGCAAAATTTATGAAACTCTCTTTGGAGTAAAGGGATCCACGGTTGTGCCCGGAGCGGCGATCTACCCTGAAGGGAAACCTCCAGTGAAATTACCTAAGATCTCTCCTGCGACGAAGGTAAAGGAGAGCCCATGAGTTTGATTAGTCAGCGTCAAGGCTTTCGTCGCACTCGAATGGCCCATTCATTTTGGGGCTTTGATCCAATACTTACCGTAGCCGTTGGTCTGCTGCTTTTTATCGGAACGCTGTTGGTCTATGCGGCCACCCGCGATTGGTATGCAGCGAGTGGATTGGATCCCGAGTATTACCTCAAGCGCCATGTCATAAATATTGTGATCGGAATACTTCTGGCGTGGGGCACGACAGTGATTGATTACCGCATGCTCCGTGCATATACACCTGTTGTTTGGGGACTTGGAGTTATTGGGCTCACAGCAGTTTTGGTTCCAGGAATTGGTAGCGAGGTAAATGGTGCGCAGGCATGGATTCCGCTGCCAGGTGGTTTTCAGATTCAGCCAGCAGAGCTTGCAAAGATTTCAATAATTGTTGGAATGTCGATGCTCTTATCTGAATATCGTCACGAAAACGATGAACCCACCAATAGAGATGTAATGCAAGCGCTCTTAATTGCAGCGATACCTGTCGGCTTGATTTTGTTACAGCCTGATATGGGAACTGTATTTATCATCAGCATTTCAGTGGTTGCGATGATTGGGGCATCTGGTGCGCCAACGCGTTGGGTGGTTGGAATACTTCTCGTTGCACTCTTAGGTGGATTTGGTGCAACAAAGCTAGGAGTAATTAAGGAATATCAAGTAAAGCGTCTGCAATCTTTCGTTGATCCAAATGCAGATGCACAAGGTGCTGGATATCAACTCAGGCAGGCACGCATTACCGTTGGCTCTGGAGGATTCTTAGGCACTGGTTTATTTGATGGCCCTCAAACAAATGGTCGTTTTGTACCAGCGCAGCAGACAGACTTTATCTTTACC
>JBILEX010000039.1:0-7735 GCA_044351895.1 Candidatus Planktophila sp. | reverse complement strand
CATCACTGATAAGCCAGAGAAGAAGCCAGCTGCTCCAATGGGCGGCGACGGCGGCGGAATGGATTTCTAATCTAAATCCCGCTTAAGTTTTATCTGAACAGGCTCGCGATTAACGTCGTGGGCCTGTTCTGCTTTACCCTTACCCAATGAGTAGAACTGCCCAAGATATCGCGCGCAGCGCTGCGATCGCCGATGCCGAAAAGGCTTCTCAGGTTGGCGCATTCATCTCACAAGATATTGATCACGATAATCGCGTCACCACATTTTTATTTGAAGCAGATCTTGCTGGATATAAAGGCTGGCGCTGGTGTGTCACTGTTGCTCAAGTTGACGATAACTCTGAACCAACAGTGTGTGATGTCGTAGTTCTTCCTGGCCCTGATTCACTTCTTGCACCAGAGTGGATTGAATATCGTGATCGCATCTTGTCTGAAGATATTCAACCAGGAGTTATTGTTCCGAGCATTTTGGATGACACTCGTTTAGCACCTGGTGTGCACTCACTCATTCAGGATGAAGAACTCGATCCTGCACAAGTATTTGATCTCGGACTTTCTCGTGCGCGCGTACTTTCTATTGAGGGACGCGATCAAGCGAGTAAGCGTTGGTATGCAAGTGATCGTGGCCCAACTGCGCCTATTGCACAGAGCGCACCAAAGCCATGCCAAACATGCGGATTCTTCTTACCAATCGCAGGATCACTACGCGCATCCTTCGGCGTATGCGCAAATGCGATCGCACCCGATGATGCACGCGTAGTTTCTGTTGACCACGGCTGTGGCGCACACAGTGAGGCAACGATTAACTCGTAAACAATCAGGTAGCAGCACCCCATTTGCCTGCGATAAACTTTCCCCCGTTCGTTCTACCCAAGGAGTATCCAATGCCTACAGGCCGCGTTAAATGGTTCAGCCTCGAAAAAGGTTTTGGTTTTATTTCATCCGATGAGGGCGAAGATGTTTATTTAGCTGCAACAGCTCTGCCTGAAGGCGTGCCATCAGTAAAGCCAGGAACAAAGCTTGAGTTCTCTGTTATTGATTCACGTAAGGGACCACAAGCAATGTCAGTGCATATTGTTGATGCACCAGTTTCATTGGCAGAGAATTCTCGCGTTAATAATGATGATCTTGCTGCCATGATTGAAGACACAATCAAGATTTTGGATAAGGTCGGTAACGGTCTTCGCCATGGTCGTCATCCATCTGGCGTTGAAGCAGAACGTCTTGGACGCGTACTTCGCGGTATTGCTGGACAGCTCGAAGCTTAAATTCCGCTTCGTCGATCTCGTCTGATCGAGTACCGAATTCCGGTCGCACCCAATAGTGCACCTACTACACATGTCCAGATGTACTTTGAATCTGCATCTAGGGTGATGGCAACCATTCCTGCAATCAACCAACCGATTGTGCCAATCGCGATGAGAATGACGACAGTTTTAATCGGTGACTTCTCTGACATAGGTCTATAGTAATGCGAATGCGCGTAGATGAGAACGGTAACTGGCGTTCCTTCCGCCATCGAAATTACCGAATTCTCTTTCCAGCTAACGCGGTATCCAATATTGGTTCTTGGGCCCAACGTATTGCCCAAGATTGGCTCGTTCTTGAGCTCACAGATAACAATGGCTATTACCTTGGTTTAGTTACCGCCATCCAATTCGCTCCGTTTCTCTTCTTCACATTGCACGGTGGATTACTTGCAGACCGTGTAAATAAGCGCATTGCTCTAGTTGTGACAAACACATTTGGTGGTCTCTCTGCACTCACACTTGGAATATTGGTGATCAGCGGAGATATTCAGTTGTGGCATGTATTTGCGTGTGCGGCTGTTCTCGGAATATCTGGCGCAATCGATGGACCGATTAGACAATCTTTTACATCTGAAATCGTTGGCCATTCAGATTTAGCAAACGCTGTAAGCCTAAATTCAGCAAATTTCAACGCCGGTCGCCTTGTTGGACCTGCGATCTCTGGTTTCCTCATCGCCCATTACGGAACAGGGCCTTCCTTTATTATCAACGCCACAAGCTATATCGCAGTTAATATCGCCCTCTTATCGATGCGCGAATCTGAGTTTTTCATAGCTGAGAGTAAGAAGACGCTTGGAACAATTCGTGAAGGTTTTGCATATGTGAAGGCACGACCAGATCTCTACGTTGTGATGATTGCAGTCTTCTTCGCCGCAACCTTTGGACTTAACTTTCAAATCTTTAATGCGCTGATGGCGCGTGGTGAATTCAATAAAGGTCCGGCTTCGTTTGGATTATTAGGAACATTTATTGCCGTGGGATCCTTAAGTGGTGCGCTTCTTAGCGCTCGTCTTGAAAAACAACGTAACACAATGTTTGTTATCAGAATGGGAACGATCTTCTCTATCGTGGTTATGGCACTTTCGGTAATGCCTACCTATACCTTGTACGCGATCTGGCTTCCGATCTGTGGATTTACTGCCTTGACTATGTTAATTACCGCTAACTCACTAATGCAGATGCACTCTGATCCTGCTATCCGTGGACGAATCACCGGAATTTACATGTTGATCTTTATGGGTGGCACACCTTTTGGATCAATGGCGATTGGCTACCTCGTAGAAGCGATCGGAGTACGCGAAAGTGTTGCAGTCTGCGGCGGCATTTCACTTGTTGGAATGTTGGCTATTTGGGTTTATTACAAAGATAAGGTTGGCGTACCAAGTGATATCACCGTAGAAGGTGTATTACCTGCCAACTACGACGATCCACGCTAGTAAAACAACAAGCGTGACAAGCGAGATGATTCGTCTGGATTTATAACTCACTCTGAAATTCCTTCTGCCTCATGAACCTTCTTCTGACTTACATGTGATGGGATTGCAAGAACAACAACAAATGCGATCGTGATTAAAACAGGAACCATAATGTAGGCGCGAGATATGCCGAATTGGTCATCGAGTAATCCGAGTGCAAAAGGTGCCAGTGCGATCGCGATGCCTGCAGCAAGTGAGCTAAGGCCAATTGCTTGATCGGGTCTGCCATCGCTGAGATCAATCAAGCGAAGCGAAGCCAGTGCAAACTGGGTAGAAAGACCAACTCCAATAAGAAATAGTCCAACAAGGCTAATGAGGAAGTTATGTGAGAACCAGAAGATTGCAAAGCCAATAAATTGAATCGCAATCACGGTCATTAATTGCTGATCGAGATGCAACTTGAAGAGAATTTGACCCATATACCAACGACCAAGACCCATACCGATTCCGTATGCGAGCATCACAGTGGTTGCAACTCCTGCAGATCCACCTACACGATCTTTAAATAGAGAAGCGGCCCAGAATGAGGTGGCAAATTCGCTTCCGATACACGCAATAAATCCAACCCAGGAAACCCAGAATTTCCACGACATTTTTCCAGTCTGGCGAGCACCATCATCAAAGACATGGTCAACATAGCTCTTATCGCGAATAAAGAGATAGATAAAAAGTGACATAGGAATTACAAGGAAAAGTCCGAGACGCCACTTATCTGGATAATTAGTTGCGATTGTTCCAATAAGCAAAGTTCCGACAATAAATCCGACTGAGGCGACAGCATTTGCTTGAGAGATCGTAAGCGCTGCTTTGTCTCCTGCATGGTGGTTAAGCATTGTGAGGCCATTATTAACAACAGTGGAAATACCAAATCCAGCGAACATAATTGAAACCAAAGTCGTTGGATATGTTGGGAAGAGAATAAATGCGCTCAACCCAAAACAGAAAAGTGCTAAGCCCAGCCAGGAAAGTTTTACTCGACCGAATCTATGTGCAAGACGCGAGTTGAGCGAACCGGCGACGATTGCAGCAATGCCGAGCGCGGTTCCATGAAGCCCTGCTTGAGCACCTGTTGTTCCTTGATCTTCACGAAGCAAACCTTGTGACGGACCAAAACCACCCAAAAAGAAGTTGATTGCAACAGTCTGGAAGGCTACCTGCCAGAAGAATCGATCGCGTACGACGTTACGTGGCATTATTTAGAGCGCTGCAACTACGTAGTCAATGCACTCTGTGAGCGCAGCAACATCACTTGGATCAACGGCCGGGAACATCGCTATACGTAGCTGGTTCTTGCCAAGTTTGCGATAAGGCTCTGTATCCACAATTCCATTAGCGCGGAGCGCTGCAGCAACCTTTGTCGCATCAATTGCGTCATCAAAGTTAATTGTGCCTACAACATTAGAACGATGTGCTGGATCGACAACGAATGGTGTTGTGTATGAAGTCTTCTCAGCCCAGCCATAAAGGATTGACGCAGATTCGGCGCTACGACCTGTTGCAAATTTCAATCCACCGTTGCTATTCATCCACTCAACTTGCTCGGCTAATAACATCAGAGTTAATAGCGCTGGAGTGTTGTATGTCTGATCAAGACGTGAATTCTCAATTGCAATTCCAAGATCGAAAAATGCTGGAACCCAACGGCCTGATGCCTTGATCTTCTCTGCGCGTTCGATTGCGGCAGGGCTCATGAGAGAGAGCCACAATCCGCCGTCAGATGCGAATGACTTCTGCGGTGCAAAATAGTAAGCATCAAATTCTTTAGCATCAACGTGTAGACCACCAGCAGCACTTGTTGCATCAACTAGTACGAGTGTGCCATCTGTGCCAGATGGGCGCTTAATTGGCATTGCAACGCCAGTGCTTGTCTCGTTATGTGTGAGTGCGTACACATCAACGCCAGCTTCTGCTACAGATACAGGATGTGAACCAGGTTCAGATTTAATGACAGTTGGTTCATCTAGGAAGGGTGCTTCCTTGGCAGCGCTGGCAAACTTTGATGAAAACTCACCGAAAACCAAGTGCTGGGACTTCTTTTCAATCAATCCAAATGTTGCAATATCCCAAAATGCAGTCGATCCACCGTTACCAAGGATGACTTCGTATCCTTCTGGCAGATTAAAGAGTGAGTTCAAACCTTCACGTACGCGATGCACAACATGTTTAACGGGTTTCTGGCGATGAGATGTACCGATAATCGATGCGCCACTTGCAAGAACAGATGAAAGTGCTTCTGGGCGAATCTTTGATGGTCCGCAACCAAATCGACCATCGCGTGGTTTGAGGTTTTCCGGGATTGTGATCTCTGCGCTCATGGGTCAAGACTACGGGTAGTAACGAGTCAGTACGAACTCAGAATCGGTGGTCTGCCTCTCATAACGTAACCGATCGTGTAAACGCGAGTAACGCCCCTGCCAGAATTCAATACTCAGCGGGGCAATTCGATAACCACCCCAATGCGGAGGTCGTGGGACAGTCGTGCCCTCCGGCCACTTCGCACTTGCGCCAGCGAATCGACTCTCTAACTCTGCACGCGATTCCAAAGGTTGAGATTGTGCACTGGCCCATGCACCAATCTGGCTCGACCATGGACGTGAAGCGAAATATTCTTCAGATTCAATATCGGCAATTTTAGAAATTACACCAGTGATACTTACCTGTCGCTCCATGGCATACCAAGGAAACAAAACACTGACGCGATCATGCATCTCTATCGCATGTGCTTTCCGTGATTGATAGTTAGTAAAGAAGGTAAAACCCCCTTCGGAAATATCTTTAAGCAATACCGTACGTGTTGAAATTTCCTCATTGGCACCAAGTGTTGAGAGCACCATCGCATTTGCTTCCACGATGTATTCATTTGCCGCGGCCTCTGCCAACCAACTCGAAAATGCAGCGAGTGGGTCCTCAGGTAGGTTTTCTAATCCGGCACCACCGTACGAGCGGCGCATCGATCGGATGGCATCGCGGGTCAGGCTCTTATCTGCCTGATCGGTCTGGTCGGGCTTTTCGCTCATGCCTGTATCTAACGTCACTTTCGTCCCCGCGTCATCTTGGCGTGACGATGGTCGCGCGCACCCTACTTTCGGGTGCAGAATTGGCGCTATAAGCGAATGCGCCGGCCACCGGCGCCAGACTGGAGCTACACCGTGTCAGATGATTTCAAGCCAGGACTCGAAGGCGTTATTGCATTTGAATCAGAGATTGCTGAGCCAGATAAAGAAGGTAGCGCGCTGCGTTATCGCGGTGTAGATATTGATGACCTTGTTGGCCGCGTTTCATTTGGAAACGTATGGGGACTTCTTGTTGATGATCAATTCAACCCAGGACTTCCAAACGCTGAACCATTTCCACTTCCAGTTCACTCAGGAGATGTTCGCGTAGATGTGCAATCTGCAATTGCGATGCTTGCACCAGCGTGGGGCTTTAAGCCAACGCTAGATATTTCTGATGAAGAGATTCGCAGCAACCTTGCGCGTACATCTGTAATGGTTCTTTCATATTTGGCACAAGCAGCTCGTGGAATTATTGCAGCACCAATTCCTGAGTCAGAGATTGATAAAGCGCACACCGTTGTTGAGCGCATGATGATTCGTTGGCGCGGAGAACCAGATCCACTCCACGTTCGCGCAATTGATGCTTACTTTGTATCTGCTGCAGAGCATGGAATGAATGCATCAACATTTACAGCACGTGTTATTGCTTCAACTGGTGCTGACGTTGCAGCTGCTCTTTCTGGTGCAATCGGTGCGATGTCAGGTCCACTTCATGGCGGTGCGCCATCGCGCGTACTTCACATGATTGAAGAAGTTGAAAAGACCGGCAATGCAGAGGCATACGTCAAGGGTCTTCTTGATCGCAAAGAGCGCTTGATGGGATTTGGTCATCGTGTGTATCGCGCAGAAGATCCACGCGCTCGCACACTTCGTCGTACTGCAAAAGAACTTAATGCTCCACGTTATGCAGTTGCAGAAGCTCTTGAGAAAGCTGCACTCAAGGAACTTCGTGAGCGTCAACCAGATCGTGTTCTCGAAACAAATGTTGAGTTCTGGGCTGCAATTATTTTGGACTTCGCAGAAGTTCCAGCACCACTATTTACATCGATGTTTACAGCTGCGCGCACAGCGGGTTGGTCTGCACACATCCTTGAACAAAAGCGCACTGGTCGCCTGATTCGCCCATCAGCACGTTATGTCGGTAAGGCCCCTCGCAAGCCTGAGGACGTCACCGGCTGGGATGCAACAGTCGAGCAGCTCCATAAGTAACAACGTGTAAAAGGCGCTGTAAACGCTCTCATTTATAACATTTAGATAAAGGCCGCTCTGGCGCGCTCTTTTGGGGCTCGAAAAGTTGATTACCCCGCCTCGAGGCTAAAGAATAAGGCCCTCGGGCAGGATTTTATTCTGGTCGACATCACTTGTGTTTTACACCCTCGTATACACAATGAATCCATGGAGGAAATTGATGACAAAGAAGCGTTTTAGCGCAGTCGGTTTTGTTGCCGCAGTCGCAATCGCAGTTTCTGGTCTCGTTGTTCCATCTGCTAGCGCAAACAATGAAATCGTTGTGTGGGCAGATGAATCACGCGGGGCTAACCTAAAGAAGGCACTAGCAGTAAAGGGTGACTGGGTTTCAGGTTACACAATTACTGTAAAGGCATTCTCAAACTTTGATGCACTTAAGGATGCCTTCGATAAGGCAACCGATGCATCTGGTCCAGATATCGTCATGGGCGCAAATGACTGGGTTCCAACAGGAGCAAAGAGCGGAAAGCTCGCACCTGTAACTCTTACAGCGTCACAGAAGGCTCGCTTCACACCTGGTCAACTCTTTGACCTTACATACCGCGGAAAGCTCTACGGAGTTCCTGTGGATGTAAACAACGTAGCGATGATCTACAACACAAAGCTAGTAACAACTGCGCCAAAGACATTTGGCGAAATGGTTGCTT
>JBILEX010000038.1:0-7739 GCA_044351895.1 Candidatus Planktophila sp. | reverse complement strand
TCTCAAGAATAGCAACATCTTGCATGAGGTGTATAAATTCAATAAAGAAGCGATAGACAATAGGAAGAAGGCTTAGCAAAAGCCCAACATATAAAGGTGCCAACATCCAACGACCACCGAAGAGGACACGCTCTACAACACTTTCAATGTGGAACTCATTGGTGTTTGCGGGATCGATCATCGATTCCTTTGGTTTCTTTACTGCCATGGCTGGCTCACATTTCTCTGGGCTCGAACTGGGACGTACATGTTTCTTCAAATATGTACCTAAATTTTAAGGCTAAGTCGCTCAGTAAATGCCTCAACACTCAGAGTTAATCGGGCAAAGGTCGGTTATCTCCCCGCCTAGTCGCCGCTAGATGGGGTATTAGTTTCACCCCATCGCACAAGTACGATAACTCCATGAAAAGAACTGGACTTATTGCAGGGTTGATCATCATCGCCCTGACCGCTGGTTCAGTTTTCGCATTTGGAAAGTCTTACGCACGCGATATCTACACATATAACTGTGAGTTGCTCGAGCAACGTCCTGAACAGTTAACCAAATTCTGTGCCGATGCTGGGGTCTACGTTTACAACATTAATTGGGAGCGCTGGGGATATAACGGCGCTGAAGGAACTGGTATCTATTCACAAAATCTATGCGAACCTAGTTGTGCTGAGGGAACGCGAGTGGAGGAGAAAGTTGACCTCTACCTAAGTGGAATCGAAGTAATTGAAGACAAGCGAGTACTTCGTTACCTTTCAGTCAATACAAAGAATGGAATTCTGCTGCCTAGCGGTGATTCTTACGACAGTTGGGATGTTGCAGAGTTCGCGGTCAAGATGAAAGAGTCTGAGAACAATGAGTAATCTGACACCAAACGCTGCCCGTCGCGCCGGATATGCACTGCACGTTCTTACTGCAAGTGGTGCCGTGATTGGAATGCTCGCCTTGCAAGGTGTTGTTGATGGTGAAATCCGAATAGCTCTTCTCTGGTTGATTGCATCTCAAATTCTCGATGGCCTTGATGGACCTATTGCACGAGGATTAGATGTTGAGATTCACGCACCATTGATCGATGGACAGATCCTCGATCTTGTAGTTGATTACGTAACCTGTGTCGTCGTGCCTGTGGCATTTATGCTCAATTTTGGAATGTTGCCTGAAAAGTACGAGGCGCTAATTGCCGGTTTCATATTCTTAACATCAGCTCTGTGGTTTGCACGATCTGATATTGAGACAGAAGATCATTGGTTCAACGGTTTTCCTGCCGTCTGGAATTTAGCCGTGCCAACGTTCTTAGTCTTTGATATGACGCCAACTGAAGTCGCCATCTTCACATTGATTCTTGGGATGTCACAGTTAACCTATTTCAAGTTCCCTCACATTGTCCGCGTTGATCAGCTGCGCCGAATCACGCTGCCATTTGGAATGATCTACCTAGGAAATCTGACGTATCTTTCTTGGACATACTCAAAAACCACTGGAGTTCAATCGAACATCATCAGCGAAGTCATTCTCATCGCTTTTCCTGTCTACATATTTCTCTTTGGTGCCTATAAGACCTGGTGGAGTAAGAAAAGAGTTTAGTTTCCCCTCAGCATTTTCGAAGCGACAACTTCACTGACTGCAAATATCCTAGGCAGGTGAAACGCGTCCTCGCCACCCTTCTGCTTCTTACATTCTTTGGAAGCGCTTCAGCGCATGCTCATCAACCAGTTGAACTTCTCAATAGCGACACCACCGCCGCTAAAGGTCCGCTACTAGTTGATGGCACTGTCTCTTTTGCAGTTCGTGCATCGTTTTCAAAGGCTGGCGAGAAGAAAGCATTTAGAGCAGATTTCAAAGCGGGGGATTCGTTGGCCGTTCAATATTTGATCGTAAATAAGAAACCCGAAAACGGCCTAAAGAACAGTCAGCTTCCTCAGCTGGTAGTTACATCTCCAACTGGAAAGTCAGTGATCTTCAAATTTACAGAGCGCACCAAGTTTTTTGAACCTTATGGAAAGACCAACTACCTCTACCTTTCGCGCTACAGCGCAACAGCAGAGGCGGGCACTTATAGCTTCACGCTGACTTCTCGCGCGAAATCTGCCGTAACCATTGCAGTTGGCGAACGAGAGGTACCTGGCGAAGTGATCCGCGGAGTACGTACAACACCAACGCCAACTGCAGTTGCACCGGCACCAACGCCAACTGCAGTTGCGCCGACGCCGACGCCAACGCCAACTGCAGTTGCGCCGACGCCAACGCCAACGCAAGCCGGTTACACGATGGCAGATGTGAAGAAGGCGAACACAAGAGCGAAGTGCTGGAGCGCCATTGACGGAAACGTGTACGACTTAACGAGTTGGATCTCAAGCCATCCAGGCGGGGCAGCAGCTATCACGTTCCTCTGCGGTACAGATGGTAGCAACGCATTTAAAGCACAGCACGAAGGTCAGAGAAATCCTACGAATCGCTTAGCGCAGTACTTACTAGGACCACTTACTCCCTGAAAAAGAAGTTCGAAGGCTTACTCGAAATCCCCGCCACGGCCGGTAATTCTTGGACCCTTTTTTGATGGGCGATCAAAACGCGTCACGATTACTAAAACCACCACAGCGTAAATCGCGACTATTGCAACCTCTACCACTCTTTATGCGCCCAGAACTGCCCACACAACAAGTGCGAACATAGCGATATCAAAGAGAACTATGGTGATTGCAGAAAGTGAAAGCAATCCACGTGAATCTGCAATCTTGGTAGAAAGTGCAGAAGGATTTGCCAGTCTACGTAGATCTACCAGGAGAGCTTCACCTTCACGCACTGCTGCGTACTGGCTAATTGTTGCCAAAATTCCTGTAATCGCTGCGACTCCAAGAGTCAGATATTTTGCAGAATCTGCAGCATCTTCAAAAATGCCGAGTGACGCAAGAACCATAATTCCGATCAGAACAAGTGCAGGTGCTACCTGTGATTGAATGATCTGGGAACGCATTTCATTCCACTGCTTGAGAAGTGATTTTTCTTCCATTGAAAGCCTCCGTGATTGCTTCAATCCACTCTGGATTTTGTAAGAGGTTAAGGCCTTAGAGCGGGAACTTCTAGTTCAAAATTCAGAATTTTTGGTTAATTTTCAGAGTATCGACTACCCCGTGAGCGTCATAGACTCTGGCCCATGTCCGGATCAATCGCTCTCGTTGGATCAGGTGAATACCTGCCCGCGATGGCTGACCTCGAGAAATCTCTGATTGATGATGCACTCGCCCTTGGCAAGAAACCTACCTACATACAGATTCCAACTGCAGCAGGACGTGAGAGCCAAGATCGACTCGATTACTGGCGCGCACTCGGCAAAGCGCAGGCTGACAGATTGGGCATCGAACAAATCTTTCTTCCCATCTATAACCGTGAAGGTGCGCTCAATCCCGTATTTGCAGAATTGATAAATAACTCCGCGCTTATCTATCTTTCTGGGGGAGACCCTCACCATTTAGCTGAAAGTCTTCGCGATACTCCGGTCTGGGATTCAATCGTAAAGAATTGGAGCGCAGGATCTTCACTTGCTGGATGTAGCGCGGGTGCAATGGTATTGAGTGCGCATATTCCAAACTTTCGAATGCTCAAGCGTGAACCAACGCCGGGACTTTCTTTACTCCCGGATATTCGCGTTATTCCGCACTACAACAAATTCTTCAAGTGGATTCCAGATAGCGCAGCGACAGTCTTATTGCACGCACCCGATGATCAAATAGTTCTTGGAATAGATGAACTCACAGCACTCGTTAAACGTCCAACCCAATCAAGCTGGCAAGTTCACGGAGAGGCCAAAGTGCATGTACTAAAAGGTTTACCCACTCATGCATATAGCCACGGTGAAGAGATCAATTTTTCAATTTCTTAGGTGATTAATGCCCACGTCCGCTCTTTATTGCCAAGAAAAAAGTAATGAAAAGGCCCGCAGCGATTGCCGCGGGCCTCATTGTGTAGCTCGTATAGAACGTACACCCTCATGACTAAGTAGTTTGAGGGTACCACTAGATAACTTCGACATTCTTAATCAGTCTTATCCACAGTAATCGATTGTTGATCTTCAACTTCTTGTCTCGAAACTAATCTTCGCGAGCGTGTGGCTGTAGCTCAACGGATAGAGCTCCCTTATGACTAGGTGGATGGTTGCGGGTTCGAATCCCGCCAGTCACACGCATCGCTAGAGGCTCCGGGATTTCGTCACCTGGGGCCTCTTTCCTGTGAGGGGAACCGACTCTTCAAATACCCGTAAAAAAGGTCTACCTTGTTGGAACCGAGAATCGGTGATTACTTAAGGAGATAAGCATGGCAAGAGCATTCGAAATCACAGTATGGAAGCCCCACGTCGGCAAGCGTTCAGCGTTTATGAAGTCATGGGCAGAAGTTGCGGCAATCTTTAAAGAGAATGGCGTTAGCGACATTACGGTTCTCAATGGACATGCTGGAAAAGATGTCGGGCATATCGTCATTATTCAAACCTTCAAGAGCCTGACAGACAATGGCATCGTCAATGACGCTATCGGTGAGAGCGCTGCGATGAAGGCATGGATGGAAAAGAATAAAGATATGGACTCAGCAACCATGATTAGCCACGATCTCTATTCAGAGGAAGCCTAAGTAGAGAGAAATACTGAAGAAGGCCGGGGCTAAATACCTCGGCTTTTTTCATTTCTCGCACACTTCCAACCAAACTTAGATACGATCTGCCAATACCTTTAGCGAAAGAGGAAAATCATGGGCGCTTGTACCTGTACATACACCAGAGATGAAGAGAAGAATTGCGACGGAACACACAAGGTTGTTAAGGCTGTAAAGGCTGAGATGGCAGAAAAGCTAGAAGCTAACGGCTTTCCTCATGCAGCAGAATACGTAAGGAACAACTAGTTCTTTTCAAGGGATCGGCGTAAAGCCAACCACCTTAATTTCTCCATTCTTATCTGCGCGCACCAAGACGCCCTCACCTGACCCTAGGCCAACGCCCGTGACCGCCGAGATGTTTACAAAGTGACCAACCAGGACAAGTAAGCCTCGCTTATTTCGGTAATCAACAATCTGTTTCTTTATCTGAGCAGTTTGTGGATGGCCCAAGACATCAGCTTCCATAAAGAGTGAATCCAGATTCTTATTTGGTCGTACCTTGCCGATTCCTAACAGTTGCGCAGTCTCATTTGCACGGCACCATCTACTTGATTCAACGCGGCTGATCTTTACCTTCTGTCTCTTTAACCAAACCCCAATATCTTTGGCATCTTTGCGCCCCTCTTGAGAAAGATTCCTCTGAGTTGAACAATCACCAAGTGTAAAATTTTCGGGATCTCCATTTCCGGGAGCTAACGCATGGCGCATGAGCAGGACATATCCCTGCGGATTACTTGATTGCAATTTCTCCCAGATAGCAGTGCTACGAGTCTCCGCCTGCGCAGGCACGATGCCAGTCAACAAAGCTGCCACTACAAAAAGTGCTAGTGCCCTTATTCTGAACTTCATCTGTAAAGCCCCTACCTACTTTGGGAAATATCCTTCAATCATTCCCCGCACAAATTCTGCACGATTTTCAGAAGATAGGTTGAGAATTCCCGCCTTTACTGCAGCAACAGGAAAGTACAGGTTTGCGATCTGAGAGATTCGCTCTTCGGTGACTTGACCAGATTTAAGACTATTGATGAGCTCGGTTGCACCAGGAAGAACTGCAATATTCATTTGATCCACATAGTCAGTGTTCTCAAGGATCTTCTTGCCTTCTTCGAGACCTAGAGCATAAGCATCTCCGCCTGGAAGTAGGTCAGTAAATTGCGATGTCACGCTAGATACTTGCGAACCAAGTCCAGATACAAAGTTCACGGCAGTACTTCCGAGGAAGAGAAGTGCTGCTAGTGATGCTGCGATAACTACGAGTTTCTTCATGGTCATAGATTACTTTCGCGGTCAATAAACGTCCTGTTGAAATCCAATAAACATTTTGTACAGAACTTCTAAACTAAAAGTGGCCGCAATGCACTTAACTAGTTATTCTCAAGACATGAAACGCCAAGCGATCACATGGATTGCCATCATTGCTGCATCCTTCGCACTCGGTGTTTTCATCGATGCTCGGGCTAGCGCCGATATCGCCAAACCTCAATTAACGATTACAAGTGTTGATCTTCCACGATCACACGTTCAATCATCAAATGGCGAACGCGGCGCTGCGATTGCAGTACTAAGTGATGGCCGCTATCTCTTGGGTGGAGGTAAGAACGGATTTGCGCTCTATCTCTTTGACCCGGCAACTGGTACTGAAAAGATCCTTGGCAAGGTCGAGAACTTCAACCAACGATTTAACGATTCACGCTTTGCCATCACCGACATCGGAGTACTTTCACAGAACGCCAACCGCGTAGAAGCTGTGGTCTCCTACCCACGCTATGACCGCACCCGCGATTGTGTAAACGTTGTGCTCGGTGCCTACCAAATTGATCTCGGCACGAAACCTTCGGTCAAGCGCACCGCAACGTGGTTCACCAGTAAGCCTTGCGTTCCAGTCAGTGCCGTACAACATGCAGCAGGACGAATCGAAGTCATCGATAAATCCAATGTTTATATGACTGTTGGAGATCTAGGATTTACCAAGATTGATCAAGTAAAGATGCGACAAGATCTGGGTTCCGTTTTTAAGATAAATAAATCTAAAGTTGAAAAGATTTCACAAGGACATCGCAATCAGCAGGGCATTCTCCTTATCGGAAACGACCTCTACACATCAGAACACGGCCCACGTGGAGGAGATGAACTCAATCTCATCACTCGTGGCCAAGATTACGGATGGCCAGCAGTTTCATTTGGTCAGCCATACTCCTCAGGAGATTACATAAAGCCTGGTGTTACCGGGAGCCATGAAGGATTTACTAAACCACTTACATATTGGGTTCCCTCCGTTGCACCAACTGAGCTCGTTCAGTTACCAAAAACTTGGGGTCAGTGGTCTTCCCAGATCGTTATGGGAACCTTGCGTGAAGAGTCACTCATATTCATTCAATTAACCAATCGCACCACTGTCGGCCAAATCACCGAAGTAAATGTGGGGGAGAGAATTCGCGATCTCGAGATTAGTAAAGATGGTCACATGATTGCCACCACAGATAGCGGTAAGTTGCTCACTTTCTCCTTGAAGTAGATTCAACTGTTAATCTGAGTATTCCCACCAGGTTTTCCCATCGCCATACTGACACTCGAGAATCTTTGCGCAGAAAGCGTCCAATGATTTAGCACCGTTGTACTGGAGTGCGTCAATTCCCCAAGAAGTTACACCGACAACATAACCTTCATTATCAATCAAGGGCCCACCGCTACTTCCGTGGGAGATGTTATTGGTGATTAATAGTTCAGCCGTATTTGAATTAATAACATTGCCAAAAGAGACCGAGCCTTCATAGCCATCAGCGCTACCAAGGGCCATCACCCAATAACCTGGCCATGGAACATTTTCGGAAAGCGAAAGTGCGGGCAGCTTCAAGGTGCTTGCAATTACTGCGATGTCATTCTTTTCATCCCACTTGTTAATTACGGCCAGTACAGGTTTTTCAAATGGGAGAGCGATTCGAAGCTGATGGTCAACGCCGATGCAATCTTCGATCACGTGATGATTCGTAATGAGAGTTGTTGGATACTCGCCTGTGACATCGGTCTGAAGGTCTATTGCCCATGCTGTTCCTTGCGCTGGTTCCCCTTTTGCTGGTTCGCACCAAATGGTCACAGTCGATCTCTG
>JBILEX010000067.1:0-5592 GCA_044351895.1 Candidatus Planktophila sp. | reverse complement strand
TGGCTGTCCATCTGTGAGGCCATAGCGAGCCTTGATTACATCTGCTTCGCGCTGAGTAAGTCCACCAAGAACCTGCATCAACTGCTCCTGCAAGATTGTGAAGGTAACGGACTCTTCAGGCTTAACTGCCTCAGAGTCTTCAATGAGATCTCCGAACTCTGAATCTCCCTCTTCACCCAAAGGTGTGTGAAGTGAAATCGGTTCGCGGCCATACTTTTGAACCTCGACAACCTTTTCAGGTGTCATATCAAGTTCCTTAGCCAACTCTTCTGGGGTCGGTTCGCGTCCTAGATCCTGCAACATCTGGCGTTGAACACGTGCCAACTTGTTGATGACTTCAACCATGTGAACCGGAATACGGATCGTTCGCGCCTGATCTGCCATCGCACGAGTAATCGCCTGGCGAATCCACCATGTTGCATATGTCGAGAACTTAAAGCCCTTGGTGTAGTCGAACTTCTCGACCGCACGGATAAGACCGAGGTTTCCTTCTTGGATCAGATCCAGGAAGAGCATTCCACGACCGGTGTAGCGCTTTGCAAGAGAAACAACCAAGCGAAGGTTTGCTTCGAGCAGGTGATTCTTTGCGCGCTTTCCATCTTCAACAATCCACTCGAGCTCGCGCTTAAGTTTCTTATCAATCTTCTTATCGGTTGCTAACTTCTCTTCTGCAAAGAGACCGGCTTCCATACGTGTTGCAAGTTCCACTTCGAGTTCGGCGTTAAGTAGTGCCACACGACCGATCTGCTTCAGGTAATCCTTAACTGGGTCAGCAGTAGCACCTGCTGTCATCACCATCTGCTCTGGTGGTAGATGCTTAATTTCAGTCTGAATACGACGAGCTTCAGCGTTGAAGATGTCATAGAGCTCTTCGACATTCTTGAGGTAGCCCTGTGTGACTGCTTCTGCAATAACTCGAGCACCCTTTTCGGTGAAGTTATTCATCGATAGTTGCTGTTGGACCTGACGGAATGTCAGTGCCTTTGCATCTTCAGGATCTACATGGCCCTTACCTACGTATGGATGATTAGCTCTCTTTGCGCTGACGGCATCAAGGACGATATTGACGTTCGCAAGGTCCTTCTTATGCTTGGCGCGCTCAGTCTTTTCACTCTCATCTTCTTCGGCGTCAGAATCTTGCAGAACAAATGAACCGTCTTCGCTCTTTGCATCATCTACTAGGTTGACTGTGCGTGTCTCGGAAGCCTTTGCACCTTCTTCGGCTTCTACGATTTCAAGAACATCGGCAACGAGAGTTTCAACATCTTCTAATTCAACTTCTTCTAGCTCAACTTCTTCGCCATCAATATTGGTAACAACCTTCTTGCCATCTGCTGTTGTCTTTGCACCCGCAGCTGCTGGGGCCGCAGGAACTTCCTTGGGCTTAATGAGATCCCATTCAGCCTTCTTAAGGATGCGACTTGGGCTACCTAGCCCCTTCTTACGAAGTGTTTCAGTGAGTTGAGGAACTGTGATTGCTAGTGCGCGTGCTTCATCAACTAAATCTTTATCAGCCTTCTTTGGAATACGACCAAGGGATGTCACGCCACGTGTTTCGAGTTCGGCGAGGACTTCTTTTTGACGCGAGACCGCAGTCTTTGCATCGGCGATCAGTTGTACATCTTTGGCATCAAGGACTTTCTTCAGCTCAATTTTGGCAGGGGCTTTTTTAGCGACGACTTTCTTCGCCGGGGCCTTCTTCACTGCTGCTTTTTTCGCCACAACTTTCTTAGCGGGGGCTTTTTTAGCAACGGCCTTCTTTGCAGGAGCCTTTTTTGCAGGAGCTTTCTTGGCAACGGTCTTCTTTGCCTTGTTTTTGAGCGCACTAAATACAGCCACAATTGTCCTTTGGTTTTTTGCGATTTCTAAGAAATTCTTTTCTTAGAGCCGCTCGAAGTGATGTCTATATTATACCGCGAATAGCCGCCGACATTGCCTCAGATTCGACCAAAAAGCCGTCGTGGCCGAAATCTGAAGAGATTGTTACCAACTTTTTCGCCTTTGGAACCAGATCTGCGATCTCGAGCTGTAGTCGGGGCGGGAAGAGTCGGTCGGTATCGATAGAGACCACTAAAACTGGGATCGTAATTGCGCGTAAAGCCTCAACCACTCCTCCACGGTTAAAGCCGATGTCGTGCGAATTCATCGCCTCAGTCAGCGCGATGTAGGTATTGGCATCAAAGCGCTTGGCCAACTTATCCGCTTGGTGATCAAGGTAGGACTCAACGGCGAAGCGGCCAGTGTCATCCCCTTGTAGTTCGCGGCCAAAGCGCACATCCATCTCGGACTCAGTTCGGTATGTCAGATGGGCAATTCTGCGGGCGATTCCCATACCCGCAATCGGCCCACGCTCTTGTTCGTAGTAGTCGCCACCATTGAAATACGGATCGGCCTTTATGGCGCGAATTTGAATCGAAGCCGTTCCGATTTGATCGCCTGTTGCAACTGCAGATGAGCCGATCGTGCAGATGGATTCCACACGGTCTGGATGAGTAACTGCCCACTCCAGCGAGCGCATTCCGCCCAAGGATGGACCGACTGCCAATTTATACTTCTTAATTCCAATCGCATCAGAGAATGCAATCTCTGCTGCCACCATGTCGCGGATTGTTACTGCAGGAAACCTAGAACCGTAACGTTTTCCATCGGCAGCGATACTCGATGGCCCGGTACTGCCCTGGCATCCGCCGATGACATTGGGGCAGACGATGAAGTATTTATCTGTATCAAAGGCAAGACCTGGGCCGACCATATTTGGCCACCAACCTGGGACATCTGACCACCCAGTCATCGCATGTTGAATCAGAATCGCATTGTCACCGGCTGCATTAAGTGTTCCCCATGTTTGATATGCGATGGTGATATCCGAGAGTGTCTGCCCATTTTCTAGAAGGAGAAAGCCGATCTTGATAAATTTACGATCGCCTGGATCGTAACCTTCAAGCCATGCACCGGTGACATCACTGGTGAGAACTTGTTTAATCGGTTGAGCATTCATGAGTATTCCTTCACGCACTTGCACAGATCAGACTGTGCCTGGTCGTCACCCGGGAGCACCCCACCGCGGTGGAGGGTTGCCGTCTAGTAAGCCGGGGCTTTGGTTACCGCTAGCAGTAACCGATCTAGAACTCGTGACCTGGGCATATCTTAACCCACCGCGGTGGTGGTGCAACTAGCTCAACCGGTGCACTAGCCAAATATTGCAGCGCAGATTTTGGGATGGAGTTCGCTGCGCATCTGCGCAAATGATTGCGGCGGCCAGCCTGCGCTAAACACGCGCTGTAAAAGAAGCGCCAATGAATAGGTTGGGGCATCAGCGAAGGCTCGATCAAGAGCCGCTCGGGCTAGTGCGCCATCACCATGTTCGTAGGCGATGGCAGCAGCGAGACAAGCCACAGGAGCGACAAAACCTGGCGGAGCCGAACGCAGCAAGTGCATCCACATCGTTCGGTAGCCATCTGCGCTTTCACCGTCGTGGCTACCTAAGGCAAAGTCGCGGACTTGGATTTCACTTAACCGACCTAGAACGTGTGCGATCAAATCTTGATCGGTTGATATTCCATTGGTGACGAAGTCATGTGCAAGATCAATAACTGCAGTTGCGCCGTCTCGTTGAACGTTATTGAGATCGGCATCAGTGGGATCCACAGCTGACTTCTGGACTCGCTCAAGCCACTGTTCTTCGCGAGCCAAAAGATTTGAACGAACCGATGCTCCCAAATCTGCAAAAGTGGCAAAGGGCATTGGGTGGCCAGCTACAACACTCTCCATCGCTATACGTGATGAATCCAAAGGTGGTACTGGGCGACCTTCAATCGGACAACACGTAACGTCATGACAGAGAACTGAACGATAAGAGCCATCAGCAATCAGAATCGATTCATAGATTGCAATTCCAGCTCGTGATAGCGCAGCCGTTGTCTGGGCAAGCACGTGTTCGCCGTCGTTTCTGCCATGTGGCTGATAGGCAACGATCAGCGCACCCTCTGCCTCCTCTGCACTGATATGACTGGCACAGAGATCGAAGGCGATTTCGCTCTGATCTATTGGGTAATCGATGCGCATCGCCATACCCACAGAATCTTCTTTAATTGAGACTAGAACGAGTGAATCAATAGGGTGATAGCCAATCAGAAATGGAATTGCTGCAAGCAAGTCGTGCGGACTAGTAAGTGTCGTCATTTTTCTCAGTTCTTAAAGCGAGTCGGGGAATTAACAATGGTGATGGTTACAATCGATGTTGTCTTAACGGAGCCGGTAATTGCTCGAGTCTGTGCGTTATGTGTATATGTGCCGTTCCAAGTACTAATCAAAGTGATGAGATAGGTACCGGGATTTGAGTACGCGTGGGTGATCTTTCCATCAGGAAATGGGCCACCTACATCAGTTGTTGATTGGAATGTTCCATCACCAAATGACCATGTGAAACTTGGTCGAAGTGCAACATCAACAATCTCGCCAACAATCTTCACCTGTGTCATAAATGAAGTTGGCAGATCCGTCCACATAAATACTGGAACACCAACAAGTGGTTCGTACTCTGGCTGGTATGCAATTCCTGCAGTAGGTAGGGCTTTGATAAGGCGATCATTAAGAGAGGCGGTCTGCGTTACCGGAGGTTGAGGTGTTGGAGTGCTTTTCTTCGGGACAGCTTTCTTCGTCACCTTAGGCTTAGGTGTTGCCACCTTCTTCTTTACCGGCGGTGGAGCAATCTTCTTTGGCGCAACCTTCTTCGGCGTCGCTTTAACAGTAGGTATCGGTGCTGCAGTAGTTGTGCCACCCTTGCGTCCTTCGATGATGATCTTGCCATCTTGAGTGTAAACATCTACACATGCGCTCACCATGCACTCTTCGGCTAGAGCCGATGGAGCATTTATTGATGCGGTGGTGATGAGAATTGAAACGGCGATGAGTTGAGAGATTTTCATGTGGGGCAAGGTAGAAGTCGATGGTCACCATTACTCTGATTGATGAGCGCTCTGTGGATGGGTGTGGCAATCTAGGTTCATGGCAGCCCGCGATGGAGATGGATGGATTCAATGCCAATGCGGTAGTAAACATTGGGGAAAATATGGCGCTGCCGGGATATTGATTTTTCGCGACAGCGCCGAAGGTGGACGCGAAATTTTTCTACAACATCGTGCACCATGGGTTCATAACGGTGATACATGGGGAATCCCAGGTGGAGCTAAAGATTCACATGAAAGTATTACCGAAGCTGCACTGCGTGAAGCTAATGAAGAGACAGGAGTCAAACCCGAGCACTTAAACCCGTTAGCTCTATTTAGCGATGATCACGGTGATTGGCGTTATGACACTGTCCTTGCCGCAGCCGATGATCGACTATCGGCTGACTCCCCCAACGATGAGAGCCAGGAGATGCGCTGGGTTCCAGTAGATGAGGTTACGTTGTTGAACTTGCATCCAAGTTTTGCAAAGACATGGTCGGATCTGAAAGTGATGCTTGAAAGGCTCTAGTTAATCCTTGGAAAATTCTTGGCTCAACCGTTTTAAAGAGTCTCGAACAACAGATTGATCTGACGTTCTCCATAGTGGCGGCATCGAATCAAGTAGGACGCTGCCATAGCGTTT
>JBILEX010000037.1:0-7873 GCA_044351895.1 Candidatus Planktophila sp. | reverse complement strand
TTCTTGCCGCTGGTCTGAGTGCTTGAAGGTTCGATTGCAAAGGTACGCACATTGCGAAACCATGGTGAGCCTTCATTGTCATTGAACTCGAGCCAGAACCAGGCAAAGTCTAAGAACTCTGACTCCCACTCCATCTCGAAGGCAATATTCTTCTCAACATTATTAAGTCGGTACCACTTCTTACTACCGAAATCAGAGAGCCAACCGAAAACTCCAAGCCGTGTAGGAGGAGATGGCAAGCGACTTAAATCAAGAACTTTTCCATTCTCGCCCTTAATAAGTGGCCAATCGTGTGTAGATCCAGAGATTCCGTGCTGACTAACAGCCTCTTCATCCAAATGAAATTTTTGAGCACTTGTCTCAATGGTTACTTCTCCTTCAAGGAGAGCCCCACCAAATGCCGGGTGGCTTGAGTAGTCGAATTCCAACTCTAAGTTGCTCAAGTTTGTAATGACATCCGTTATCTCAATTACATTCCCATCGACTGACACTTCTCGCTCAATACGGATCGGAAGTGAAAAGAGATCTAACTGCATTCGAGCACTGCCAGTCTCAAGATTATTTACTTTCCAGGTAGAGATCGCAGCTTCTCCGTGGAATCCAACTGGTGCGCCATGAATAACTCTTGGAGGACCTGCGACCGGGCAAATCATCTGCCATCCACCGCGATAACCCTCCATCCAATGCGCTTGCGGCTCGAGGTAAATACTTCTCTGCTCTTGCTTGATCACTGCCTCAGCGCGATCTGCCCAAGGAGTCTGCAAAAGCACTTCTTGGTGCTTATCAGTGGTCTTTATTGAAAGGATATCTGCGCCATATGTCGCATCAATAACGAGTTCTAACTCTGAACTCTTGAGGCGAAGATGGCTCATCGCGACTCCTTAAATCCTGCAACAGGTACACCAGTAGTCGAAGTAGATAAGGTGAAAAGCGATCCCGCAAGAGGCTGATTCAATAGTTCAGCTTCTGAAATTCCTGCTCGGGCAGAAGTCACATACAAGGTTCCATCAGAACCAAATGCACAACTAGATGGTTGAGCCACAGGGAAATGGTATTCCTCGAGGATCTTGCCTTGTGGTGAAATCTTAGAAACTCGGCTTCCTCCCCAGACTGCTAACCAGATGCAGCCATCCATATCTACGGCTAGCCCATCTGGCACACCTGAATCGATAGAAATTAGCTCACGGAACTTAGGAACAAAATCATCTGTTAAATCAAAATCACTCACATAGACTTTTTTTGCCATGCTATCCGCTAAATACATCAGAGTGTTTTCGTAGTTCCAACCAATGCCATTAGGTAGAGCCAGACCTTCCACCATGACCTTGTTCTGCTTTCCACCTTCCCAGCGGTGTAATTTTCCTTTGCCTGCTTCAAATTCCATCTGACAGCTACCGCCCCAGAATCTTCCGCGAACATCACACTTAGCATCATTCATTCTGTAATTCGAATCGCCAAGAAACGGATCACGAATATCTAATTTTCCATCAGCGAAAATTCCAAAGCCTTCTTTACAAGCGATTGCAAGATTTTCACCCGCTTCAAAAGGTGCAACAGCACCGACGCGAGTATCTAAAGTGGTGGTTTCTGTCTGAAGCGTTCCCAAATTTGTTTCGTGAATCTTGCCAACAGGGATATCGACCCAGAGGAGTGAATCTCCAAGGAAAATTGGTCCTTCACCGACTTCAGCGTCAGATTGAAGAAGTAGTTCAGGTTTAACGCTCAAGATCAATCCTATTCCCCGACAAAAAGGTTCTCTCAATAAGTCTACTTCTACTGAGTTCGGATGAAAAGGTTCAAACAACCGCTACAAAAATAAAATCGGCCCAGTCTGATGACTGGGCCGATCTTACTGAGATCTACTAGGAGATGTATCCGTATCGAGTACTGTCACCAAATCCGAGTGAGACTAAAGCTCGTTTATCAACGAAATTTCCAGCCTCATCAAATTGTGGATTAATTACGATCGTTCCCTTTGCATCCACGTAACCGTACTTTCTGCCTTCGTAATTCTCGTCACGAACACCGCTGCCGATTACAGCAACGCCGCCAGAGAAGTCACGGGCTTCATTGAATTGAAGGGTGATTACCTCAATACCCGTCGGATCTATGTATCCGCATTTGAGAGTACTTCCGGTTTCATCTTCCTTTCCTGTACAAACCGCTGCTAATCCTTCAGAGAATGAGGACGCGTAGGTGTACTTAGGAGTGATGATGTATTTACCTGTCTTATCAATGTATCCCCACTTGTCCTTAAGGAGAACTGGGAAAAGTCCGCTGGCATATGCACCAATGCTCTTGAACGTAGGATTGATTATATATTTTCCTGTGGTATCAATCGCGCCTGAACGACGTGACTCAAAGTCGTCTTTTTTGGTTTCAATTTCCACGGTTGCAAATCCGTTTTTAAAGTTCTGAGCGTAAGTGAATTGAGGAGCAATAACCTGCTTACCTGTCTTATCAATGTATCCCCACTTACCGTTTTCGCCATTCGCATCGCTACCGACTAGAACTGAAGCGAAGCCTTCGGCGAAGCCGTAGCTATTGTCGAATTGTGGGTTGATTACATACTTTCCATCAATATCAACGTAGCCATACTTATATCTTTCACCGGTTTTGACTCCGATGGAGACAAGGCCTTCAGCAAAGAACCAAGCGTCATCAAATGTTGGATTGAGTGTAAAGCGACCAGTTTTATCAATAAAGCCGTACTTTCGGCCTTCGTCATCACCCAGTGCTACAAGTGCGCGTCCGTCAGCAAAAGAATAAGCTGAATCGAACTGAGGTTGAATTACCATCACACCTTCGACATCAACATAACCCCATAGACCATTTAGCTCAACAGCTGCGAGGCCTTCAGAAAATGTACCCGCGGACGAATACTGAGGGTTAATGATGTATTTACCAGTTGGGACGTACACCTCTGCGACCTCTGGGGCGCTGGTGGTTGCCTCGTTGCTGCATCCTGTGAGTGCAAGTAAAGACACTGCAGCGATAGAGATAATTTTGATTGGTAAATTCTTCTTCATGCGTACTCCTGTGAATAGGTTAGATATGAATTATATCCCTAGCCACCAAATTTCTGACCAAGATGACTAGCCTAAATGTGGTCAATTTATGAGAGAATTCCATCAATTGGTCAAGGGGAAATACTAATGAAGCTTTTCGGCTCTAAATCACTCAGTTTAATTCTTTCGGTTGCTCTCTCATTCGGTGCAATTCTTGCATCTCCGGCGCAAGCGTCCATAACTGATCAACAGTATTCATCCTTAGATAATTTCAATGAGCCTTCCATCAATCCCAATTACGATATTGAATCAATTGAAACTGGTTTCGATGGTGATGATCCTGATCAAATATATTTTTGGATAAACTTTAAGAGCACAATTACGGCCAATCAATTTGTCAACGGATCTAAAGAACCTTGGGCAGCAATTTTGATTTTTCGCGAAAAGCCTGCATCGCTGGGTGGAGATAGGGATGACATTCGAATCTCTACCAGTACCTCAACGGGTTATTCAGGTAACACCGCGATAACCGCCCGTGCCAGCGGCAATGATTACGCTGGTGAAACAAGATATTCACTGTCTAGCTGTTCACCAGAAACTTGGACCAACCTCACTAATGGTGCAAAGTGGATTGGATTCTCAATTTCGCGCTCTTGCGCAAACATTCCGGATGAATTCTGGGTAGTTGGATATACAGATCCTGATGATGCGAATTCGTCCACTTTTCGCGACTGGGATTATGGTCCATCTGATGCTTGGTATGTTGATATTTCTGGAGCAGGCGGCGGCGGTGGTGACGACGAAGACAGTTACTACACGGAGCCACAGACAATCTACTTCTATCAATCATCCGACGTTTTATTGACGAAGAAATTTACAAACGTTTCTGCATATTCGGATGCAGATTTGGATGTGTATTTCACGACGCTAACCCCTAAGGTCTGCCAACCTGTTAATTACTCAGCACGAATTAAGCTGATATCGATTGGCACTTGTAGTTTGTATGCAAACCAAGATGGCGATGATTACTATGATCCCGCCGACAAGGTAAGAATGAATTTTAAAGTTGTAAAGGCTGGTGCAAAAATTAAGATCGCACCTAAACCGACAGCCAAGCCAACAATGAAGCCAACTCCGAAACCAACTAAAAAGGCTCCTGAATCAATTGGTGGTAAGCCGAAGGGTTAATCAGAGCGGAGACGAGGAGATTTGAACTCCTGAAGGGTTTAACCCCTTACCTCGTTAGCAGTGAGGCGCACTCGACCGGGCTATGCGACGTCTCCAAGTGTGGGGCTAGTCTACCGCCTCTTCTCTGCCTTGTTAATCGATGCATTGAAGGCGCTTACATTGATCTGTTTTTAGTGGGACTCGCGCGGAGTCGCTGAGCCACTAGCACCCCGCAAGAAATCAAGATCTGCACCTAGGTGTGCTTGCTGAACATGGTCGATATACATGCGCTCCCAGCCACGAGTTGGTTTGGCCAAACATTCGAGAGTAGCCACTGAAGGCGCTCGAGCAGCCAATTCTGCATCACTGATTTTTACGTTAATTGTTCGTGCTGGAACATTAAGTTCGATGAGGTCACCGCTTCGAATGAGTGCAAGTGGGCCACCGGCTGCAGCTTCAGGCGAAACGTGTAAAACAACGGTTCCAAATGCTGTTCCACTCATGCGTCCATCGCAGATGCGGACAAGATCTTCTATGCCGCGTTCGAGTAACTTCTTTGGAATCGCCATATTCGAAACTTCAGGCATTCCTGGATATCCCTTAGGTCCACATCCGCGCAATACTAAAACGCTATTTTCATCAACATCTAAATCAGGATCATCGATGCGCGCGTGAAAGTCTTCAATGCTGTCAAAGACGATTGCAGTTCCAGTATGGACAAGTAGGTGAGGGCTAGCTGCAGCAGGTTTAATTACTGCACCATCGGGTGCAATATTTCCACGCAGCACTGCAATGCCTGCTTCAGGTTGAAGTGGCTTGTCGTATGGTGCAATAACAGTTGAATCGAATATCTCAGCGCTTTGGAGGCTGTCGACTAAGGGCTTACCTGTGACGTTAATCGCGCTGCGATCAAGATGCTTCTCCACCTGTGCCAGTACTGCGCGCAATCCACCTGCGCGGAACATGTCCTCCATGAGGTGCTCACCCGCAGGCAGCAGATTTACAAGTAGTGGGATGCGCGATCCAATGCGATCAAAATCATCGAGTGTAAGTTCAACACCTGCGCGGCCTGCGATCGCTAGCAAGTGAACTACAGCGTTTGTAGATCCGCCAATCGCACCGAGTGCCACAATTGCATTAGTAAATGCGCCAAAAGTAAGGATGTCCTGCGGTTTCAAATCTTCTTTTACCATCTCAACGATGCGGCGACCTGAGTCATGGCTTGCTTGAAGTAGGCGACTATCTGCCGCAGGTGTTCCAGCTAAACCGGGCAGCGTCATACCTAACGCTTCTGCAATGCAACCCATTGTTGAGGCTGTTCCCATTGTGTTGCAATGGCCTTTACTGCGAATCATCGAGCGCTCTGATGCGTTGAAGTCTTCTTGACTCATCTTTCCAGAACGCACATCAGCGCTAAAGCGCCACACATCTGTTCCGCAGCCCAACATCTTTCCCTTAAAGGTTCCATTAAGCATTGGTCCACCGGGAACAATAATTGCTGGAAGATTTACGGATGTCGCACCCATCAAAAGTGATGGGATTGTTTTATCGCACCCACCAAGGAGGACAACACCGTCGATTGGATTTCCACGGATCATCTCTTCCGTTGCCATTGCGGCTAAGTTGCGCCAGAGCATTGCAGTTGGACGTAAATTGGTTTCACCGAGTGAGAGCATCGGTAGATTATGTGGAATTCCGCCTGCTTCCCAGATTCCATTTTTTACACTCTGAGCAACTTCATCAAGGTGCATGTTGCATGGGGTGAGATCGGATGCAGTATTGAGAATTGCAATCTGGGGGCGGGTACCGGTGAAGGCTGAATCAGGATTACCGCGGCGCATCCATGCACGGTGAATATATGAATCCTTTGTATTTCCGGAAAACCAATCAGCGCTACGCATTCGGTAAGTATACGAGGGCAAAGTGGCTTCGTGAAGGGACTTCAGTTTTAGATTGATCTCGGTAGACTAAAGATATGAATAACGAGAACGCTGAGGTCGATAGCACCACAACAAAGAGAGTGCACGATCAGGCTCCTTCAGAAGCATATGCAGAGTTTATGAAGACTGGCTGGATACCTTCCGACCTTCCCGAGCTCGAGCCTCTCGAAGTTGTTACCTATACGTATATGCGCAGACAAGTTCTCTCTGCAGCATTCGAAGGTCTACGACTGGTTATTCCTGCCGGAAATTCGAAGAATCGAGCCAACGATACTGACTATGTTTACCGCCCAGATTCTGCCTTTGCTTACTACAGCGGCGTGCAGGGCAGCGATGCAAATGAAGATGCAGTTTTGGTGATGGAACCAAAAGCAGATGGTGGCCACGATACATATCTTTATATACATCCGCGTTCAACGCGAGATACCGAAGCTTTTTATCGCGATACCCATTATGGCGAGCTGTGGGTAGGGCGTCGCTACACGCTCAGTGAAGCGCAAACCCGTTATCAAATTGCAACACGTAAGGTGACCGAACTTAAGAATTTCCTGACTGGCACTCCCGCACTTCTATTGCGTGGAGGCGATCGCATGGTTGATGCAGTAATTTCAGTGCACCCACGTGAAGAAGAATTCAATATCTTTACCTCCGAGCATCGTCTTATCAAAGACGATTACGAGATTCGTGAGATGCAACGCGCAGTTGATGCAACAGGATTTGGTTTTAACGATGCCATCCTGACACTTCCTGCTGCGGCAGAACATCCTCGTGGTGAGCGGATCGTCGAAGGTGCGTTCTATGGTCGCGCCCGTCTTGAAGGACATGGCGTTGGTTACAACACCATTGCAGCAAGTGGATCACACGCATGTGTTCTACATTGGACACGCAATGATGGTTCCGTTAACAACGGTGATCTGATTCTTATTGATGCAGGTATCGAAGTAGATTCTTTCTACACCGCAGATATCACACGCACCTTGCCGATCTCTGGCAAGTTCTCACCAGCTCAACGCGCGCTTTATATGTTGGTCTACGAGGCTCAACTTGCAGGCTTTGCAGCGGTGAAGCCAGGTGCGATCTTTTCAGATATTAATAAAGCCTGCCAAGAGGTGTTGGCAAAAGGGCTAGCGGATATGGGAGTTCTTACTGTCACTGCAGAAGAATCAATGAAGCCAGAAGTTGGCTTGCATCGCCGATGGACTTTGCATGGGGTGAGTCACCATTTAGGTCTTGATGTACATGATTGTGCAAAGGCACGTAAAGAAAATTACACAGATGCTGTATTGCGTGAAGGAATGATTCTTACCGTTGAGCCAGGTCTATATATCCAGCCTGATGATGAGCTCTTCACCCCTGAATACCGCGGTATTGGTATCCGTATCGAAGATGATGTACTTGTGACGGCAGATGGCTGCCGTAATCTCTCAGAGCGAATTCCACGTCACCCTGATGCGATCGAGGAGTGGATCAGAACACTGCAGCAAGCGCGATAAGATTGGATAATGACTCAATCTCTTATCCATGCGCGTGGACTGACTAAAAAGTTCGGCGATTTCACTGCAGTCAATGGCATCGACTTTGATGTGGTCAAGGGTGAATCCTTTGGTCTTCTAGGTCCAAACGGTGCGGGCAAATCAACTGCGATGCGCATGATTGGTGCAACATCTCAACGCACTTCAGGTGAGCTCACGATTTTAGGAAAAGACCCTGAACAATTTGGTCCACAGATTCGCGCTCACCTTGGCGTTGTGCCGCAAC
>JBILEX010000036.1:0-7900 GCA_044351895.1 Candidatus Planktophila sp. | reverse complement strand
TTCCAATGGTGCCTTCAGCTGTTGATGCTGCATCTTCGCTGTCGCTACCGCAACCGGTAACAACTGAAGCGGCTAGAGTTGCAGCTACTGCAAATACTCCCCAGCGGCCTAGAAGTTTCTTCTGCATTCGGTATTTCTCCTTTTGGTTATTTGAGTGATCACTCGTTTACTCAATGGTCTATCTTGTTGGAGCGGATCTTTTGCGATTGCCGGGGAAGCGCGCACGACCCTCTCTCAACAAGGTGTACATCGACCATTGAATGCTCTGGTGGGGTTGCTCCCCCGTTATTGAGATGCTTAATCATCAAATCCATCGCTTGCGACCCTTGAAGGCGCGCATCTCGAGCGATGACTGTAAGTGGAGGAGTAACAAGTTCTGCAAATTCAAGATCATCGAATCCAATGATCGAGATCTCTTGTGGAACGTTCACACCTCGATCACGAAGAGCGTGAAGAGCGCCTATTGTCATTAGATTATTTGCAACAAAGACTGCAGTCGGTGGGCTCTCGATTTCCAGTAAGCGGCACATCGCCGCATATCCACCGGCTTCAGAAAAGTCAGACTCAATAAAATAGTCATCCAAAACTGAAATCTCACCCTTAGTGAGGGCAGATCGGTATCCATCCGCGCGCTTCTTGCCCGGAGTTGTGCTGCAAGGCCCACCGATCATGGCAATCTTTCGATGGCCGTGACTTATCAAATGTTCGGTTGCAATCTGAGCACCTTTGGCATTATCGGTCAGAACAGAGCTAAATTTTTCACCATCTTTAGTTACCCGGTCTACAAAGACAATCGGTAATCCGAATTGGCTAAAAAATGACGGGCCCTGTTCATCTTCAGTTAAGGGAGCCATGATCACTCCATCAACTCGACCGAAGAGTTGACTGAGCGCCTTCTCTTCTCGTTCGCGAGAATCACCGGTGTTAACAAGGAGAATCATGCGATCTTCTCCTACCGCACTTTCGGCACCTTCAACTATTGAAGCGAAAAATGGGTTTGTAATGTCAGGAACAACGATTGCAATAATTCCGGTGCGTCCAGACTTAAGATTTCTGGCAGCAGCACTGGGGCGATAATTCAATTCAACAATTGCTTCGCGGATTTCTTCTTGATTGCGAACCGTAAATCCACTGAGGTAACGAGAAATAGTTGCTACTGAAACTCCGACGCGCTTTGCAACATCAGTAATTGTTACCGTGGTCAACGCGTCCTCCATTTCGGCCAAAAATCGTTACTGAGAACGATTGCAGATAACCTATCTTGTGGAGTAGATTCCGTCTAGAGAGTTCAGCTTTTATTTCTTCGTGTCGTAAGGAGCTTTAATGTCAGCGCAACCACACGTTGTAGTCGTTGGAAGCACAATGATTGACATGGTTGCTTATGCAAAAAAAGTTCCACAAGCAGGCGAAACAGTTATCGGTGATTCGTTTGCATTAGGTTTTGGCGGCAAGGGCGCGAACCAAGCAGTGATGGCGAGACGTTTAGGTGCAACAGTCTCTATGGTGAACACTCTTGGTGACGATGTATTCGGAGACACTACTCTTACAAATTTCCAAGAGCAAGGGATCGACGTCACATTTGTCTCCCGTGCACCGGGAGCCAGTGGTGTCGCGCCAATTTGGGTAGAACCAGATGGGACAAATCGCATAATCTGCGTGCCAGGAGCCAATAATTCAATGACTCCCGCACAGGCTAAATCTGCACTTGAGACTTTAAAGGGTTACCAGATTGTTATAGGCCAACTTGAGATTCCACAGGAAGTTACGGTCGAAGGATTTAAAACTGCCCACAAATTTGGCGCAATCACAATTCTTAATCCCGCTCCCTTTGCAACAATTTCAGCGGAGTTAATTGCAGAAAGCGATTGGATCATCCCCAACGAAAGTGAATTTGCAGGAATGCATCCACAAGGTCTGCAACCAACAAGTGATGAAATAATTCTTGAACTTGCTGCCACACTCAAGACACGATTCGCTGTCACACTCGGCGATAAAGGCGCGGCATTTACTACCCATGATGGAAAAGTTCATCGAGTCAGTGCGCCAACAGTGACTGCTATTGATTCCACAGGTGCTGGAGATGCCTTCGTAGGGGCATTTGCCGTTGGCTTAGCGTTGGGATTGGCAGAAGAGCGGGCCATTGCGCTTGGATGTGCTTGCGCCTCCGATAGTGTCACTAGACTTGGCACTCAATCTTCATATCCGACACCAGCGCAGGCACAAGAGATTCTCAAGAGAATTCCCTAGTCCGAAAGCAAGAAAGAAGAGGAACTTCCTGTGGCAGATTCCAGTTTTGACGTAGTTTCCAAGATTGATCGAATGGAGCTCGATAACGCGATCAACCAGGCAATCCGTGAAATTGATACACGCTTCGACTTTAAGAACACAGGCGCAAAGATCGAAATGGTCGGCGAAAAGATCAATATTGAAGCCGATACTGAAGAGCGCGCGAAGGCGACTCTTGATGTTGTGAAAGATAAATTGATTAAGCGTGGTGTCTCTCTCAAGCATATTGATCCAGGCGAGCCACAGCTGTCTGGAAAGATTTATAAGATTTCTTGCCCTCTCAAAGAGGGAATCTCAACAGAAAATGCGAAGAAGATTGCAAAATTCTTGCGAGATGAAGGTCCGAAATCAATTAAGACTCAGATCCAGGGCGATGAATTACGCGTCACAAGTAAGAGTCGAGATGATCTTCAAGATGCAATTGCCATGATTAAAGATGGAAAATGGGATTTTGCAGTCCAGTTCGTGAACTTTAGATAGCAATGACTGAAGATAAGGCTAAGGTTCGAAGCCTTGGCCTCCTCTTTGGAGTCAGTGCCTACACGCTTTGGGGACTCTTTCCAATCTATTGGCCGCTACTCAAGCCAGCTAATCCGCTAGAAATTGTCTCTCATCGTGCCGTCTGGACTTTGGTCTTCTGTTTCATCATTCTTGCACTTACAAAAACTCTTAATTCAACGCTCTCACTTTTAAAGCGTCCCAAGATTGTTGCCGGGCTCTTTCTCGGTTCGATTCTGATCTCGATAAATTGGATCATCTACATTTATGCCGCCAATAACGAACATGTCGTTGAAGCATCCCTTGGTTATTACATCAATCCAATCGTTGTCATCGCCACCGGCGTCATCGTCTTGAAAGAGAAGATGCGTCCATTGCAATGGTTGGCAGTCGGGATTGCAACGCTTGGTGTCGCCGTACTGACTATCGATTATGGTCGTCTGCCATGGATCGCACTTGGCTTAGCGCTCTCGTGGGGCAGCTACGGATTAGTGAAGAAACAACTTGGTTTAGGTGCACTCGAAGGACTCTCCATCGAAACTCTGCTCTCCAGTGGCTTCTATCTCGCATACCTCATCTGGCTAGGTAACCAGGGAGAAGGTCACTTTACGTATTCACTCACTCTGACGCTTCTACTCATTGGCGGCGGCGCAGTAACTGCAATTCCGCTGCTGCTCTTTAACGGTTCGACTAACCGACTTCCATTGACGCTTATCGGGCTTTTGCAATACATCACACCGACAATTCAATTCTGCATTGGAGTCTGGTATTTCCATGAAGATATGCCTACAGCGAGATGGGTTGGCTTTCTTATTATCTGGGTTGCCCTGATGAGCCTTGCGATAGATCTAGTTAAATCAAGCAGATCGGTCGATCACAGCATCGCATAGCGAGAAAAGCGCACCAGTTGCATCATTGACTGGTAGTGGACCCAAGAGCATGCGTGCCTCTTTTGCAATAGCTAAGAGTTGCTCGCGTGATTGTTCAAGAGCTGGGTGTTTGCGTAACTCTGCGAGTACCTGATTAACAGTCTCTTGTTCTTCAATCGGAGCTGAAAGCAAGTGCTGGAGCTCTCTATCCTCTGCCCGCATTGATTTCATAACATTGAGTGTCACAAGTGTTGGAACGCCCTCTTTCAGATCAGTTCCAGGAGTTTTTCCAGATTCTTTCGAGTCACTAGCGATATCAATGACATCATCGGCTAATTGGAATGTCACACCAATCTTTTCACCAAAGACTGTCAGCACATCAATGTGCTCACGCGGTGCACCAGCCAACATTGCGCCAAATTGTGCACTCGCTGCGATAAGTGAACCAGTTTTGTCACCAACAACCTTGAGGTAATGTGCCAGTGGATCTTCACCTTCTGCTGGTCCTTGCGTCTCCATGATCTGTCCAATAACTAAACGTTCGAAAGTCTGTGCTTGAAGGTGAACTGCTGCAGGCCCAAGGTCGGCCAACATATCTGAGGTACGTGCAAAGAGGTAATCCCCAGTAAGAATTGCAACGGTATTTCCCCAGCGACTATTGGCACTTGCAACCCCACGTCGAAGTGGTGCCTCATCCATCACATCATCATGATAAAGAGTTGCAACGTGCGTGAGTTCGCAGACCACAGCAGCTTCGATAATTCCTGGTGCTGTCGGGTTTCCGAAGTGTGAAGTGATCAAGGTGAGTAGTGGGCGTAAACGCTTTCCACCTGCTTCGACAAGATGGCGTGACGTCTCAACAACTAGTGGGTAATTTCCGCCGATCTGCTTACGCAAAAGCACTTCGACCTGCGCCATCTTTAAAGTGAGATCTGCCTCAAGTTCTGGCGAAAGATCGGGAATACCGAAGGAAGGCATTAGCGAAGGAAGGAAGCGGTCTGGGCGATGTAATCAAGGAGCGGTGCTGGCAAGACTCCAAGTAGCACCGTGATTGCAAGCGAGGCGATAATCGTGATTCTGGTATAGATCGATGGAATTACGATGCTCGTTCCATCATCGACTGAATCTTTGAAGAACATAAGAACAACCACGCGAATGTAGAAAAATGCCGCGATTGCAGATGAAAGAACACCTGTAATCAGAATCGCTGTGTTTCCACTCTCGTAAGCTGCTGAGAAAATCGAGAACTTCCCAACAAATCCGCTGGTGAGCGGAATGCCAGCAAATGCGAGAAGTAGGAATGCAAATGATGAAGCGATCCATGGAGATCGCTTACCAAGTCCCGCCCAGCGATTGAGATCTGTAACTTCACCTGACGAATCGGATACCAGCGAGACAATCGCAAATGCTCCAACTGTTGCAACGCCGTATGCAAAGAGATAGAAGATTGAGGCATCAAGCCCTGACTTATTCAAAGCAATAACGCCTGAGAGCAAGAAGCCCGCATGGGCAATTGAAGAGTAAGCAAGCATTCGCTTTACATCGCGCTGTGAGATTGCAACAAGTGAACCAAAGACCATTGTGATTAGCGCAATTGCTGTAAGCATGGGACGCCACTGCCAGACGTCGCCAGCAAAGGCAACGTAGAAGATGCGAAGCATTGCACCGAAGGCAGCAACCTTTGTTGCGGCCGCCATAAATGCTGTGACAGCAGTAGGTGAGCCTTGGTAGACATCAGGAGTCCAGGAGTGGAATGGAACTGCGCCCACCTTAAAGAGCAGGCCAACGCTGATAAATGAAATTCCAATTAGCAGGAAGACATCATTTGCCGTCCCACCAGTGATTGCAGATGCAATACCTGCAAATGTAATTGAATCTGAATATCCGTAGAGGTAGGCAACACCAAAGAGGAAGAAGGCAGATGCAAATGCACCAAGCAAGAAGTACTTCAGGGCTGCCTCTTGTGATGCCAATCGGCGACGACGAGCAAGACCAGCCATCAAATAAAGAGGCAGTGAAAGCACTTCGAGGGCTACAAAGAGTGTGATGAGATCAGTTGCAACGGGAAAAATCAGCATTCCTGCTATTGCAAATAGCGTAAGTGGGTAAATCTCTGTGACGCGAATATTTGCAGCTTGTGCCTGACGTTCTTCATCTGAACCAGGAGCAGCTGTTGGGGCTGCGGCGAATTTGTCGCTATCGGCTAGGAGCAAGATCGCGATGAGGGCGATGATAAGAATGCTGCCCTGCAAAAGGTAACCCGCACCGTCGAAGGTAATGGATGACATCGCAGCTTTTGACGAATAAACCCCACGGGTGCGAAAGAGTGCAACTAGGGCCAAGACAAGGGTGAAAACTGCCAAGAAAAGTTGTGCAGAACTGCGTGACTTGCGTGGAGCGAATGCCTCCACCAGAACACCTATAAGGGCTCCCGCGAGAACAATGAGGATTGGTGCCAAAATTCCATAGTTGAGAACTGGGGCGGTAAATGTATTCACTTACTTTCCTCCATTCATTGTTGGGGCAGGATCGCTATAGCCCATCTGGCTTACAACCTGCGCTGCGGCAGGATTAATGATGTTGAGTAAAGGTGCAGGATAGAAGCCGAGAACAACGATGATTGCAATAACCGGAGCGATCGCAACTTTCTCTCTGAGATTCAAATCCTTGAGGTTTTCATTTCCTGGAGTCGTTGGTCCATGTAGTGCTCGCTGTACAGGAATCAAGATATAGAGAGCTGCAAGAACGATTCCGAATGTAGCGATAATTGCTGCAACTGGATAACGCGTAAATGTGCCCACAAGAACTAGGAATTCGCTGACGAAACTTGAGAGTCCAGGTAGCGCCAAGCTCGAGAGTCCCGCTATAAAGAAGCTCCACGCCATTATCGGTGTGATTCGCTGCAAACCACCAAAATCTGCAATTGTTGATGAGCCTCTACGCGTTGCCATCCAGCCCGCAACTAGGAAGAGCGCTGCAGTTGAGAAAGCATGGTTAAACATGTAAAGGGTTGCACCGCTCTGCGCTTGCGTCGTCATCGCAAAGATACCAAGTGTGATGAAACCAAAGTGCGAAATCGATGTGTAGGCAATGAGGCGCTTAATATCTTTTGCACCGATTGCCAGAAACGCACCGTAGAGAATTGAAATTAGCGAGAGAACGATAATGACTGGAGCAAATGTCTTCGTTGCATCAGGAAAGATTGAGAGACAGAAACGGATCATTCCGTACGTTCCAACCTTGTCGAGAACTCCCAAAAGAAGTACAGATGTACCGGCAGTCGCACTCTTTGCTGCATCAGGTAACCAGGTATGGAATGGCCAGAGTGGAGCTTTGATTGCAAAGGCGATGAAGAAACCGAGGAAGAGAATGTTCTGTGTTGTGCCGCTCATTGATGTGTGAAGCTCAGAAAGCTTAGTGATATCAAATGTGTGACCGCCGTTATTTCCAGAGATCACATAAAGGCCGATGATTGAAGCCAACATTAAGAGTCCACCGAAGAGGCTGTACAGAAGGAACTTCATTGCAGCCGCTGCACGCTCTCCGCTGCCATAACCGCCGATGAGGAAGTAGACAGGGATAAGCATCGCTTCGAAGAAGACGTAGAAGAGGAAGAGATCAGTTGCCGCAAAGACGCCGATCATCATTGTCTCAAGTATCAAAATCAAAATGTAGAAAGTTTTTACTCCCCAACGACCGCCTTCAGATTCATTCCAACCTGCCAAGATGACGACGGGTGCAAGAATTACCGACATCAAAATTAGTACGAGTGCAATTCCATCGACACCCAATCCCCAGTTGATTGCAAAAGATGGGATCCATGAGTAGCTCTGCCTAAACTGCAGTGCCGTATTTTCAGTGTCGAAGCTCAGCGCTTTAACGATGGTAGCGATGGCAACAACCACGGTTGTTGCCAAAGCAGTCTGCTTCACAAGATTTATCTTGGTGGCAGGGATCGCCGCGATAACCGCAGCGCCCAGTAACGGCAGAAGCATGATTATTGTGAGTGTGAGTTTCATTATTGTGTCACCACCCAAATCGCTGTGAGTAGAGCGAGTGCCCCAACAAGAATTAGTGCTGCATAAGAACGAACATATCCAGATTGTGTACGACGTAAGGTGGAGCCTGATTCGACTGTCATAGAACCGACTCCGCGCACTGCGCCATCGATAACTACTTCATCAACGGCCACTAGGCCACGCGTAATTGCTTGTCCTGGACGCATAAAGACCGCCTCGTTAAAGGCA
>JBILEX010000035.1:0-7902 GCA_044351895.1 Candidatus Planktophila sp. | reverse complement strand
AGAAGTGCGTTCGCGGCAGATTCGGTAAGTCGGTCTGCATCTTCCATCACGACAACGCGCCAACCACCCATTGATGGTGTCCATGATGTGCGCGTTAAGAGTTCGCGGACATCTTCGATCTTGATCGATAAACCTTCTGTAGAGATGATCTCGACATCTGGGTGCGCACTTGATTTTGCGCTACGACATTCAATGCACGTTCCACATCCACCTTGTGGGCAGATGAGAGCTTGGGCGAAAGCGATCGCTGCTGACGAACGACCAGAGCCTGGGGGACCAGTGAAGATCCAGGCGTGTGTCATCTCCTGCGTTTCTTCACCTGTGCGAGCGGCCAGAGATGCGCCTTGCAAAATAGCTACTGCAGGTTCTTGTCCGACCAAATCATCAAAGACGGTCGTCATTACTTAGCCTTCTTATCTTTTTTGATTTTGCTAGCGCGAACTGGCTTCTTTGGGTGTGGAACTTTCTTTACACCCGTCGCTACCGCACTTGCTGCAAAACGAATCGGCTTAAGGAATCGATTGCCTTGATCTTCTTTTGCATTACGGATCAGCGTTGGAATCATCGCAACGCGTTCGATAATCTTTTCGTGGATCTCATCAATTGTTTGTGATCCATCAACGACGAGATAACGCTCTGGGTCTTGTGCGGCTAACTGCAAGAATTCCTGGCGGACGCGTTCGTGGAAGTCATTTGGTTCTGCTTCAAGGCGATCGCGTGATTTAAGGCGTGATAGGCCTACTTCAGCGGGTTGATCGATCAAAATTGTTAACGTAGGAAAGAGAGATTCGGTAGCCCAGCGCGAAATGCGCGCAACTTCTGCCGGTGCCAAAACGCGTCCTGCACCTTGATAGGCAATTGATGAATCGAAATATCGATCGGTGATGACAACATCCCCGCGATCTAGTGCTGGGCGAATTGTAGAGAAGACATGGTGTGCGCGATCTGCTGCATATAACAACGCTTCTGCACGCGGGCTAATCACACCAGTTTCATGTCCAAGCAGAATCTGGCGAAGTCCTTGTCCTAAATCTGTTCCGCCAGGTTCGCGTGAAAGAACAACTCTTTCACCTTCTTGCTCGAGCCACTCTTTGAGTAAATGTGATTGTGTTGATTTGCCAGTTCCTTCGCCGCCTTCGAATGCGATGAAGACTCCCTTTACTGGATCTCCTGTAATTGAACCGAGCTCACCTTTAAATGCGTTGACGATGTCGCTCCACAGCGAAACAGTTGGGCGATCTTTCATCTGGCGGTAAGAGAGCCAACCGATAAGAGATGCAATTGCACCTGAGATTAGGAACGTTGCCTGTGATCCATTAAAGACGTACTCGGTGGTGGCGAAGGTGTAGGTGTGAACGCCGAAAGTCGCAGCGATCAGTGGTGCGATTGCAAGGACTGCCACCAAGGTAATGCGGATCAGTGATTGCACGAAGGCGAATGTGCGACCGCGGACTTCATCTTTAACTTCCATGCCCAACATCGTGAAGCCGGTAACCCATGTGATTCCTGCAAATGCGCCGAGGATGATGGTGATAAAAATCGAGACGGTGAAGTTTGTGATGAGTGAAAGGAAGATGAGGAAGAAACCAGATGTTGTCAGCGATGCACCAAATAAACGGCGACGCGAGAACTGGGCAAAGACTTTCGGGCCAACTGCAATGCCTAGGGCTAACCCTGTGAAAACAGCGCCAAATAGGACTCCGTAGGCAGCATCTCCGCCACCAAGATCGCCTACAAATGTTCGCGCTAAACCAATGACCGCACCAGCTGCAGAGAATGCGCCGACCATACCGATGATAAGGCCACGGATTACCTTTGATTCGCTGACAGATTTCCAGCCGTGAACAAGGGCGGCGATGATTGATTCTTCAGCCTTTTTATCCGAGGCAGTGTTACTTGGAATCTCTTTGAGTCTATAGATAGTGATGGCTGCAAAGAGGAAACTTATTGCATTGATGTAGAGAGCAATATCGACTGAGTTGCCTTTAAATGCTGGGAAGGCGACGGTAATTGCGGAAGAGAGAAGCGAGAGAATTGTAAACAAGATCGCTGCAACAGGGGCTGTGCCGTAGGCGGCTAGTAATGAAACTTGGTTAGCGTTCTCTAATTTTTCACGGGGAACAAGATTAGGAACTGTCGCCTCTTTGGCGGGAGACCAGAAGAGTGTTAAACATTCAACCAAGATCATTGCGGCATAGAGCCAGAAATATGTACCGACAATTGGAATAGATATGTAGAGCGCTGCGCGCAAGATATCTACTGTGACCATCAAGCGGCGGCGATCGAAGCGATCTGCCAATACGCCGGCTAATGGGCCAAGGAAAACCGCTGGTAATAGACGTGCGATGAAGACACCGGCGATAGCATAGTTAGCTGTTGAATACGATCCGCCAGAAAGTTGTTGGGCGAGAGCCGTTGTTGCAAGAAGTCCGAGCCAGTCGCCAAGGGAAGAGAAGACCATCGAGTTCCATAACTTGCGAAATGGCTTGATCGAAAGAACGCTACGAGTGACATCCTGCGCCGGTGCGGCGGGACGAGGTAGCGATGAGGTCATGGGGTTAAGTCTATCGGGGCTGGATTACGCACAAAAAAGGGCCTAAAAGAGGCTCTCTACGCTCTCTTTGAGGCTATAGCGTGAGGTGAATCCCATCGCTGATTGTGCAAGTGAAACATCGGCGCATAAGAATGCGGGATCACCTGCGCGACGATCTGCATCAACTGGTGTGACTTCTTTGCGATCCATTGCATCAATTACAAATTTCACAATCTCGCGCACAGATGCACCGTTGCCAGTTCCAATATTCATCGACGCAGGAAGTGCTTCTGTGGCATCTGCTGCCGCCAAATGTGCAGCTGCGATATCGCGAACATCGACATAGTCGCGAACACAAGTGCCATCTGCTGTTGGGTAATCGCTTCCGTAGATTACAGGAGCTTGTCCGCTTTTAATCCGATTGATAACAATGGGAACAAGGTTCTCTACTGAGTTATCTAGTAGCGCTTGGTTTGCACTGCCAACAACGTTAAAGAATCGTAGCGATGATCCATGATTGCCTGGAATGGATATGAATTCAGAAACTTTTGATTCGGCAAGTAATTTTGAAGAACCGTATGGAGATATTGGTGCGGTTGGTCCATCTTCGCGACATGGATCCATGGAATCCGGGCTACCGTAGACGGCGGCGGTAGATGAGAAGATAAAGCGAGTCACGCCGTGACGTTTGGCAGATTCAAGCAACTCAACAGTAGCTGTGTAATTCACATCCAAATACTCGTCCGGTTTTTCCATAGATTCACCCACAGCTTTCAGAGCAGCCGTGTGCACGATGCCAGTAAATCCACCTGTGGCGATGATCGCATCAACTTTCGCATACTCGCGCAGATCAATGACTTCAAGTGGGATCTCTATCTTATGTTTTGCGCGTAAATATTCCACGCGAGATTCAAGACCTTGATAGAGCGAGTCCAGTAAAACAACATCTTTACCGGCTGTGATGAAGAGGTCGGCTATATGTGTGCCGATATATCCAGCACCGCCTGTAATCAGCCACTTCTGTTTACTCACTTGGTGAGTCTATCTTGAAACCTATTATCTGTTTATGACTTCTTTGTAAACCCAGTTGGGCACTTAGGGTTGGCTCCAGAAATTTTCTGGACGTTCTTTCCGCTTACACAAGTGATCACAATTTTCTTTTCAGTAGGTGTGGGTTTAGGAACAGTAGGTTTAGTTTTGATTCTTGGTTTAGGAGTTGGCTTGGGAGTTGGCTTGGGAGTTGGAGTTGGTGTAGCTACTTGTACGGGCTCTGTATAAATCGTGAAAGCTCCGAAACTTTCCCGAGGGCTATAAATTGAATTTCCCACTTGTGTCATTTTAAAGCTGCAATAACCTGGCAGCAATAACTGCACAGTCGTGGGAGATGATGCCTGGTAAGGGAAAGTACAGATATTGGGGGTAGTTGAAACCACCTGAACCAGCAAATTAAATTCTGAAGAAATATCCAAGTTAACAAAACCTTGGGTGATATATACGGCTCCAGGTGAATTAAAGTAGATATTTTGTGGTTTCTTCGCGATGTTTATCGTTAGAAATACAGAAGACGCGGCGTTAAGCGTTTCGCTACCGGCTGCATCCACTGCTACTTGGCAGCTACCCGCAATTTTCGGCTGAATCAATCCGGTTGAGGTAATCGAACAAATATCGGGCGTTTTCGAACTATATGTCAGCGCTGCGCCGCCGGAGGATGAAGCAATCACTTGAATGCTCTTATCGTCGATGAAGTAATCTCTTTTTGAGGTGGTGGCAGAAATTATCTGATCCTTTTTCGGAATCACCTTCGGTGGTTTTGGAACACTCTGCGCATCAACATAGAAAGGTTCAACTGGCGTATATCTCAGATCTTTGGAAAGTGTGCTGTTGAATATATCTGTTTCTACTTGGGAGATGGCCCAGAAAGTATTGGGCAAATCAAAACAGTTCCGTGAGAATTGAAATGAAACCATATTTCTACTTGCGACATCATCCATCCACGTTAGCGCTCCACATGCACTCATATCTTTGCGAGGATCTGTTGGTAGTGATTTTTCGGATACATATGAGCTCGCAACTGCAGGAATTTTTGTAGCGCCTTGATAAGGCGTCCTTGGTGCTTCGATCCAGATATTTCCAGTATTGCCTTTAAAGGTTCCAGAGAGGTATGGCATGAACTTAAGGCGAAGCAGAGTGCTCGATGAAGCAAATGTAGTATTTGAGACATTGCTCGCGAAGGTAAGACGAACGATTATTAAATCCTTATTGTCATCATAGATCTGAATAGCCATGTTTCGTGTTTCATGGTCATAGCGAAGTTCGCCGATAGGTTCGTAGTTATCGTTGCCTTGCTTTTGGAATATCAGGGTTGCTGCGTTGGCGGCTTGAGTGAAAACAAGTGATAGGGAAACGATAAGCGAGAGAACGGCGCTGACAACTTTCTTCCAGTTCCAAAATTCCCGCGTGATCATGTGCTTATTCTTATCTAGCATGTGCAAATACTCCAGTGGATAACGTTGAAAGTATGGTCAGAAATTAAGCGGGTCAGCCAGACTTTTTCTTCGCTTTGCCTGTTGCGGCCTTTTTTGCTGCTTTTTTCGTTGCAGCTTTCTTAACTACATTCTTCGTCATAGTTGGCGCAGTGTCTCCAGCCTTTACTTTGGCTGCTTTCTTGCGAGACTTCTTTGGTGATGGACCATTCTCAGCCTCCCACGCGCGTCGTCCTGCGAGAAGCTCTAGGGCGCGATCAAGTGTCAGTGCTTCGAGAGTATCTCCACGGCGAAGAGTCGCATTGGTCTCGCCATCGGTGACATACATTCCAAAGCGTCCATCTTTAACTATCACTTCGCGATCACTGCCAGGATCTTTACCAAGTTCCTTAAGTGGCGGTTTTGCAACTCCGCGGCGTCGCTCTTTTGGTTTTGAATAGATTTCAAGTGCTTCATCAAGTGTTAGCGAGAAGAGCTGTTCTTCAGATGTAAGAGTTCGTGAATCGGTACCTGCCTTAAGGTATGGACCATAACGACCATTTTGAATCGTGATCTCTTCACCGGATGAGTTTGTACCAAGGATGCGTGGGAGTGAAAGTAAACGCAGCGCATCATCGATAGTGATGGTGTCTAGTGTCATTGTTGAAAGAAGAGATGCTGTCTTTGGCTTTGGTGCATCTTTCTTCTTGCGCTTCTTCTTAGGTTCGCCTTTATCGTTTAGTTCGACAGGCTCTTCAGGGAAAATCTCAGTGATGTACGGTCCGAATCGTCCTGACTTTGCGATAACTTCAAAGCCAGTGATTGGATCAATTCCGAGTTCGCGTTCACCAGATGGTGCCGCCAATAACTCGATCGCCTTTTCAAGAGTTAATTCATCTGGTGCTAAACCTTCAGGAATGTTTGCGAGCTTGCGATCCTGATCAGGCAAGTTCTGTTGTAGGTAAGGGCCGTAGCGTCCAACGCGAATTTCAATGTCTGGAGAAAGATTCATTGTGTTAGTTGCGCGCGCATCGATTACGCCAAGGTCAGCAGCCAATACTTCAAGGCCAGGTTGTCCATCGTGTCCATAATAGAAATCGCGCAACCAATCGATTCGCGTGGCCTCGCCGGCTGCGATCTTGTCGAGATCTTCTTCCATGCTTGCGGTAAATTCGTAATCAACAAGCTTCGTAAAGTGAGTCTCAAGCAAGCCTGTAACGGAGAAAGCGAGGAAGGTCGGAACAAGTGCGCGACCGCGCTTATAGACATATCCGCGGTCTTGAATAGTCTGCAAGATTGATGCAAATGTTGATGGGCGACCAATACCGAGTTCTTCGAGTTTCTTCACCAACGTCGGCTCTGTGTAACGTGCAGGAGGCTTTGTATCGTGACCTTCGCATGTGTATTCGCTGACCTTAACCGATTGCCCTAGCGTCATTGCAGGTAGGCGCTTATCGGTTGATTCTTCATCAACCTTTGCATTCTCATCCGGAATATCGTCATAGGCGGCTAAGAATCCTGGAAATGTAATCACGCTTCCGTTGGCGCGAAATATCGCATCTTTCTTATCTGATGTAGTCACATCGAAGTCAACGCGCATCTGTAGCTTCTTTGCATCAGCCATTTGAGAAGCCACTGTGCGCTTCCAAATAAGGTCATATAAAGCGAATTCATCACGGGAAAGTTCTGGTGCTAACTCACCCGGAGTTTTAAATGAATCTCCTGCGGGGCGAATGGCTTCGTGTGCCTCTTGAGCGTTCTTTGTTTTACCTTGGTAAACGCGTGGTTCTGAGGCAACGTGATCTGCCCCGTACAGCGACTTTGCCGCAGCGCGGGCGGCAGAAATTGCCTGTGCAGATAAGTTCACTGAGTCGGTACGCATATACGTGATGTATCCGTTTTCGTATAAACGCTGTGCGATGCGCATTGTGATCTGTGCGCCCCAACCGAGGCGAGATCCGGCATCTTGCTGCATGGTTGAAGTTGTAAATGGTGGTTTTGGACGTTCGGTGCGTGGAGATTCCTCCATCGACTTTACGACAAGTGGTTGACCCTTGAGTGATTCAACGAGTGCGTGTGCACTTTTTTCATCGAGAAGCAGAATGTTTTCAAGAGATTTCTCTTTGACTGCGCCATCTGCACCAAAGTCACTGGTGGCGGCAACTTTCTTGCCTTCAACGTTAAGTAGGCGAGCAGTGAAACCTAATTCGCATGTGGCGTTGAGATCCCACCAACTACTTGAGATAAAGGCCATGCGTTCGCGTTCTTTTTCAACAATGAGTTTGGTTGCAACAGATTGCACGCGGCCGGCAGAGATGCGTGGCATGACTTTCTTCCATAAGACTGGTGAAAGACGGTATCCGTATAGGCGATCAAGAACACGACGAGTTTCCTGTGCATCAATCAGGTGATAATCAAGATCACGGGTGTTTTCAACAGCTTCCTGGATCGCTTCTTTTGTAATTTCATTAAAGACCATTCGCTTAATTGGAATCTTTGGTTGCAAGACTTCAACTAAGTGCCAGGCAATTGCTTCACCTTCGCGGTCTTCATCGGTTGCCAGAATAAGTTCGTCAGCGCCCTTCATCAACTCTTTAAGTTCGGCAACTTTCGCCTTCTTATCGGGGTTGATGACATATAAAGGCGCGAAGTCGTTTTCGATATCGACGCCCTCTTTAGCCCAAGGGAACTTCTTTACCTCTTTGGGAATATCTGCTGCACGTTGTGGCAGATCTCGAATATGGCCGACGCTAGCCTCGACGATGTAGTCATCGCCAAGGTAGCCGCCAATTTTGCGCGCCTTCGCTGGTGATTCAACGATGACAAGCTTTTTAAGATCTTTTGCCATAAGTACCTAAGTAGGGAAGCCCTTTCTCAGGCTGACTTAGTACTCGATAGAGGTCGATT
>JBILEX010000034.1:0-8099 GCA_044351895.1 Candidatus Planktophila sp. | reverse complement strand
AATTGTGCCAGCAAGTATTGATTGCCCTGTTATCTCTTCCACCTGAACATAAAAAGTTCCTACAGTTGCAACTAATCCAAAGAAGATAAAGACAAATATTTCACCTAAGCCCATATACCCATAAGGGTTTTTACCGCCCGTATATCCCCATGCTGCTGCAATTGAAACCGCACCAACTGCAATCAACCACCACGATGTTGCAACGGCAAGCCCAAGACCGGCACAGGCAGCGATGGCAAATGAGATAAAGGCAGCGTTGCGCACCTGGGCAGGAGTTGCCAATCCGCCTGCAGTAATTCGCACAGGTCCAATGCGATCGTTATCGGTTCCACGAATTCCATCTGAGTAATCATTTGCGTAATTCACGCCCACTTGCAAGGAAAGGCTCACCAACAAAGCAAGGGCTGCCGTGAGCGGATCAAAGGCTGATCCAGCTAGGGCTGATGCAACAAGTACAGGGGCAATTGCAGCAGGAAGTGTGCGCGGGCGTGCACCAACTACCCAAATGCCAAGAGAGCCCTTAGCCATTGAACTCCTCCTGTGCCCGTCGGCTGATCTGAGTGCGATCGATCTTACCGATACCGATCATTGGCATCTGATTAAAAACAAGTAATTGTTTCGCTTTCGCGATATCTCCAAGTGCGTTACTTAAGAGGGTATTCACTTCACTGATCGCTGGACTTTCCGCGCCAGAAACAGCGAGAACTAGACGCTGACCCCACTGGGCATCATCGACTGCAACCGCGCACCATTGCAGGTGAGGAAAAGCTGTATGAAGAATCTCGGTAACTTCTGTCAGCGAAACTTTTTCTCCACCAGTGTTGTAGACATCATCGCTTCTGCCAAGAACCTTAAGAATCCCATCTTCAATCACGCCGTGATCAGAAGTTGTAAACCAACCATCGCGATACTGCCTGCTCCAAAGCTCCTCATTGCCGAGGTATCCAGATGCCAACGTTGGTCCAGAAATCTCGATCAGCCCGGCTTCTGAAATGCGTACACCAATACCCTTAAGTGGATTTCCCTCATAGATACATCCACCGGATGTTTCGCTCATTCCATAAGTTCTGACTACAGATATTCCTACATCAAGTGCCTTACGCAAAAGATCTTCCTGAAGTTGTGCTCCACCAACGAGAACAGACTTTGCAGATTGCAGGTGAGCCAATAGTTTGTCGTCACCATTGAGCGCTTGAAAAATTTGTGTGGGAACAACGGCTGAGAAATCTGTATTCGCATACTCCTTCACATCTCGAAGATCGACAGGAGTTGTTCCAAGATCAAGTGCGCGAACCAATACATTGATTCCTGCGATGTGATGTAGCGGCAAGAGGAGGGCCCAGGTCTGACCGGGGCGGGCCTGGAGATAATCAAGTGAGGCGCGAGCCGATGCAAGAACTGCTGCCGCGCTTAAAGCTACAGATTTTCGAGTGCCAGTTGAGCCCGTCGTTCCAACAATAAAGGCGATATCGCCAGCAACACTTTCGATAGCTTCATCAGTGAAGTTCAAGGCAGGACCCTGATGGGCTAACGCTTTAGCCACGAGATTCATCACATCGCCGATAGCCAGCGCGGGATCGACCGAGATCACAGAGCGTGATCGGTTACTTGGGTTGGCCGAGATATCCATAGCCCGCGTAGGCTATCGCCTGCAAGTAAGAGTGGAGGAATCGTGAGCAAGCCAATCAAGCGTGAATTTGGGGATCGCACTATCCCAGCATGGGCAACCGGCAAGGGTGGCGCAGATTTCGTCGACGTGAAATACCAAGTGGCAGATGGCATTGCCAAGATCACCATCAATCGCCCTGAAGTACGTAACGCATTCCGCCCACAAACAATTATTGAGCTACAACAAGCGTTCTCACTCGCTCGCGATAACTCAGATGTCGGCGTCATTATCTTGACCGGCGAAGGTAGCGAAGCATTCTGTTCAGGGGGAGATATCAGCGTTCGCGGTGATGATGGATACCTCGGCGATGATGAACTCGCACAACACGGTGTTGGCCGACTTAACGTTTTAGATTTACAGATTCAAATTCGCCGCACACCTAAGCCCGTCATCGCGATGGTTGCAGGGTGGGCAATCGGCGGCGGACATGTTCTTCACGTTGTCTGCGATCTCACGATTGCGGCAGAGAATGCCAAGTTTGGACAGACCGGTCCGATGGTTGGATCCTTCGATGGTGGCTACGGCTCAGGACTTCTTGCAGCAAGTGTTGGCCAGAAGAAAGCACGCGAAATTTGGTTTATGACCCGTCAATACGATGCACAAGAAGCGCTCGCAATGGGACTCATCAACACCGTTGTTCCAGTTGATCAACTAGAAGCCGAAACAGTTTCTTGGTGTCGCGAGATGTTGCGCAATTCACCAATGGCTCTGCGTCTACTCAAATCAAGCATGAACGCTGCAGACGATGGATTGGCCGGAGTACAACAACTTGCAGGCGATGCCACCCTTCTCTTCTACTTAAGCGAAGAGGGACAAGAAGGTCGCGATGCATATAAAGAAAAGCGCGCACCTGATTTCGGTAAATTCCCTAAGCGCCCTTAAACCCTATGCTCGATGACCTCCTTGGAACCCTTCGCGTAATCACTCTTCCTACGCGTACCAATTTTCGCGGTGTTACCTATCGCGAAGTTGCGCTGATGCAAGGCCCACAAGGCTGGGGGGAGTTCTCGCCATTTCTGGAATATGAGGATAACGAGTGCCGACCATGGCTAGCCAGCGCCATAGAAGCCGCCACGGTTGCTCGCCCCGCTCGATTCCGTGATGCCATTGCGGTAAATGGCACCATCCCAGAACTCAACGATAAGAAAGAGATCGAAGCTCTGATGCGCACCTATGCGGGTGCGAAAACTTTTAAAGTAAAGGTTGGCCGCAATCTCAATGAAGATGTCGTCCGGGTTGCTCGCGTCTTTTCCAATGCACCAAAGGCTTCAATCCGCGTTGATGTCAACGGACTCTGGTCGGTCGATGAAGCACTCACCAATCTCTATGCATACTACGAAGAGATTGGCCCACTTGAATATGTTGAACAACCTTGTGCCACAGTTGAAGAACTCCGCGAACTAAAGAGCAAGATCAATATTCCCTTACGAATCGCAGCAGATGAAATCATTCGCAAAGCAGCCGATCCATTTGCTGTCGACCTGACTGGTGTGGCCGATGTGCTGATGCTCAAAGTTCAACCTCTTGGTGGCATCAAGCGTTCCCTTGATATTGCAGCCCACCACGGCCTTCCAGTAGTTGTATCTAGCGCACTAGAGAGCGCTATTGGAATCGAATATGGGCTAGACCTTGCAGCCAGTATTGAGGACCTCACCTTTGATTGCGGACTAGCCACCGGATCACTTTTAGCTAGCGATGTTGCAGAACATAAAATCATCGATGGAAAGATCGCCGTAGGACAGATATCTCCACAGTTAGATGGTCTTGATGTGTCAGCCGATCGCTATGAATGGTGGAAGAATCGCATCATGAGAGTCGGAGCGTTATTGTGATGAGTGAAGCAACATCACTAGCTCGCGTCATCGTCAGACAGATTATTGAAGCTGGCATCAAAGATGTCGTCATCTCACCAGGGTCGCGAAATGCCCCGCTATCGATCGCTTTCTATCAGGCTAGTAAAAAGGGTCTAATTAAGCTCCATGTGCGCATAGATGAACGCACCGCAGCATTCTTCGCCCTCGGTATCGCAAAAGCCTCTGGCCTGCCTGTGCCGGTTGTCTGCACCAGCGGAACCGCTGTCGCCAACTATCACCCGGCCGTTCTTGAGGCATCCCATACCAACCAACCCTTACTTGTCCTCACCGCGGATCGACCTGCAGCTCTGCGCAAGACCGGTGCCAATCAGACAACTGAGCAAGCGAGAATCTTCGGCAAAGCTGTCCGCTACTTTGCAGATATTTCAGGGTCGGCATATCCAATGGATCTTCCCTTTAACTCACTGCAAACTGGTCCAGTTCATCTCAACATTCAATTCGATGAACCACTAGTCGGCGATGCTGATGAGCCCTGGCTAGAGAATCTAACAATTACTCCACCAAAAGTTTTTGATCGCAAGACTCCAGGAACGTTCTATACAAAATCAACCCGGGGAGTTCTAGTCATCGGCCATGATCGCGGTGGATTAAGCGCTGACTTAGTGCTGAAGTTCGCAAACGACCTCGGTTGGCCAGTCATCACCGAGGATCCATTCACTTTCGCAGAATCAATCTCGCATGCCAGCATCTTTCTAACAAATAACGCAATCGCAAAAGACCTGGGACCAGATACTGTCGTGGTGATTGGACGCACGACCCTTTCACGTTCTATCAACTCATTTATCAAAATGGCACGAAAAACAATCGTGATCGATCCACGCACTGCCACAGTTGATACCGACCGAATGGCAGACCAGAAATTTACTCAACTACCAGTGGTACAAGTACCAACACCAGATGCTGAATACGCCGATAAATGGAAGAAGTATTCAGCACGTGCAATCAAGATGGTTGCAGAAATTTCAACATGGTCTGAACAATTAATCGCGCGTGAAATTGCTGCAAATATCCCTGCAGGCACTTCACTGTTTATCTCTTCCTCACGCCCTATCCGCGATCTCGAAGGCTTTGCAGTCGTCCGCAATGGCGTTGAAACTTTTGCAAACCGGGGCCTTGCCGGCATTGATGGCAACATATCTACAGCGCTGGGTATCGCCTCCCAACGCACACAAACCATCGCGGTGTTGGGGGATTTGGGTTTCTTGCACGATCTCACTGGCTTGATTCAAAGAGAGGCGATTAACCTCAAGATATTTGTTATCAATAACGATGGGGGAGGAATCTTCTCTACTCTTTCACAACGTGGAGTCGATGGCTTTGAATCAGTCTTCGGAACTCCACACGGATTAGATCCGGCAGCGATTGCAACATCTATGGGCGTTACAGCAAAGACAATTGATTCATCTGCCCAACTAAAGGCTGAGCTCACCGAAGTAGTTAGAGGAATATCGGTTGTAGTTGTAAACGTTCCAAACCGCGATGCAAACGCAGATCTACTTAAAGGGATTTACAGCGGCATTGCTTCAATGTAGACAACGCTTAGTTGGACTGCAGCGCTGAGCGCATCGGTGCAAATTTTGCATTGCTTTCGTGGAGTTCTTTCTCTGGGTCAGACCCTGAAACGATTCCACACCCGGCAAAGATTCGAATAGATGTATCGGTGACCTGACCGCAGCGAAGGGCGATTCCAAGTTCGCCGTCTCCGCGTGCATCAATCCAGCCAACTGGTCCTGCATAGCGACCGCGGCTCATACCTTCGATAGATGAAATCACTTTAGAAGCTATATGCGTAGGAGTTCCGCAGACCGCTGCAGATGGATGGAGCCGTGAAAGAAGCGAGAATGCATCGACATCGATTTTTGATTCGATCAGTGCACCAGTTACATCGGTGGCAAGGTGCATGACATTTGCAAGGTGCAAAACAAACGGGGATTCAGGAACGTTTGTCGATGTACAGAAAGGTTCGAGGGCATCGGCGACAGATCGAACAGCGTATTCATGCTCTTCGAGATCTTTTGAAGATCGTGCAAGGGATGCTGCAAGCGCTAAATCTTTCTCGTCATCGCCTGTCTTGCTAATTGTTCCGGCGAGTACTCGCGAGGTAACCATTCCACGAGTGAGGCGGAGTAAGAGTTCTGGTGTTGCACCGACAAGTTTATCGACGGCAAATACCCAGGTAGATGGGTACTGCTCACTGAGATGATTAAGGATCGGGCGGATATCAATGGTGCGGTCAGCAACAGCGACTAAGTCACGGGCCAGTACTACTTTTTCTAGCTCGCCAATTTCAATCTCACCTTTAGCTGTTGCAACACGAGACATCCACTCATTCGGAGTGAGTGATCCATCTGCCCATGCAAATTCTGCGGGATTAAGGTCCGGTGCTTTCTTTGGCAGGTAAGGCTGGGCCTTATCGCCAATCCAAGTCATCCATGAAGTTCCAGAACGCGTACCGACAACTACTTGTGGAATAACAAGTACTGACTCTTCATTTTCATCGAATGAGAAAGATGTAAAGAGAATCGGTCCGGTGCCGCTGATGTTAAGTGTGTTAACAACATTAAAAGTTGCAAGCTGTGCCTGCCACCATTCGCGAGCATCTCTGAAGCGATTGGGTCCACTCACTGTTGTCTTTGCGTATTGACCCCAACCGACAACGCCCTGACCTCCACGAACCCATGAGAGAGCGTCACTTTCGGGCAGCAGATCAAGGAGTGGCAAATGGGAAGCCACCTTTGATGTTGTTACCGGAACCAGGGAAGACAAGGGTTATAACTACTTTCTTTGGAGCGAGCGCGCTTCTTATTGAAGTTGTGGATAAGCCTACCTTCAGCGAGAATAAGGGAATGTCGCGAGCGAATATGGATAAGAATCCGCAGGAAGTAGCTGCGATGTTCGATGGAGTCGCTCGTCGCTATGACATCGTCAACGATATTTTGAGCCTAGGTCGGACTAAGGCTTGGCGCAGGGCTGCCACCAAGGTGATCGCACCGCTCCCAGGGATGAAGATCCTGGATATGGCAGCCGGTACCGGATCAAGTTCGGCCCCATTGGCTGCAGCGGGTGCAGATGTAATTGCCGCCGATTTCTCCGAAGGCATGATCGCTGCCGGCAAGAAGGCCCGCCCAGATCTGACCTTTATCAGGTGCGATGCCCTCAATCTCCCCTTCGAAGATAACTCCTTTGACCTCTTTACTATCTCTTTCGGCCTTCGCAACACCCAGAACACCGCCAAAGCGCTCGCCGAGGCCCGCCGTGTGGTCAAAGCTGGGGGGCGCCTAGTCGTCGTTGAGTTTTCCAGCCCAACCTTTGCCCCATTTCGAGCTATATATATGAACTATCTGATGCGCGCCCTGCCATTTATCGCTGGCAAGACCTCATCAAACCCAGATGCCTACATCTACTTGGCTGATTCGATCAGGGCTTGGCCAGATCAGAAGGCGCTCGCCGCACAGATTGTCGATGCGGGCTGGACTCAGGTGGGTTGGAAGAATCTGACCGGCGGAGTTGTGGCAATTCACATGGCCGTGGCCCCTTAGCCGTTCTGCTGCACCCACCGCCACCGCCTAGACTTACGCCCCGTGAGCGCTAATCCATACGTCCCGATCCTGATTCTCTTTGCAATCGGCTTTGGCTTTGCTGCTTTCTCCGTTGGCATCGCAGCAGTCACTGGACCTGCTCGCTACAACCGCGCTAAGCAAGAAGCGTATGAGTGTGGAATCGAACCTTCTCCACAAGCTCTCGAAGGTGGACGTTTTCCAGTCAAGTACTTCCTTACAGCAATGCTCTTCATCGTCTTTGATATTGAAATCGTCTTCCTCTATCCATGGGCTGTCACATTCGATCAGCTCGGACTCTTTGGATTAGTTGAAATGGCAATCTTTATTGGAACGGTCTTTATCGCTTTTGCATACGTCTGGCGACGTGGTGGATTGGAATGGGATTAAGCCATGGGTCTTGAAGATAAATTACCGAGTGGAGTTCTGCTCTCAACAGTTGAAGGTTTAGCTGGATACATGCGCAAGAGTTCACTCTGGCCAGCCACTTTTGGTCTAGCGTGCTGCGCAATCGAAATGATGGCAGTTGGTTCTTCACCAAAGCATGACATCTCTCGTTTTGGAATGGAGCGCTTTAGCGCATCTCCTCGTCAAGCAGATTTAATGATCGTTGCCGGTCGCGTTTCACAGAAGATGGCGCCAGTGCTTCGTCAGATTTACGATCAAATGACTGCGCCAAAGTGGGTTATCGCAATGGGTGCATGTTCATCTTCCGGTGGAATGTTTAACAACTACGCAATTGTTCAGGGAGTCGATCACGTCGTCCCTGTAGATATTTATCTTCCAGGATGCCCACCACGTCCAGAGCAGTTGATGGATGCAATCATCAAGTTGCACGAGATAATTAGCAATACAACTCTTGGAACTAATCGTGAAGCAGTGATCAAGGAAGTCGAAAAAGCAGCGTTAAATGCTCGCCCTACGATTCAACTTGGCAATTTCCCTCTAGAAGAGACGCACGCATAATGAGCGAAACTCAACAGGGAATGTTCGGCGCTA
>JBILEX010000033.1:0-8171 GCA_044351895.1 Candidatus Planktophila sp. | reverse complement strand
GACCACATCTAGTGAGTCAGAGATCATTGCACTACGAACTCGAGGGTCTAGGTTCCAAGGCATTATTTTTTCCTCACCATATACACGTGGATAAATGCAATAACAGTTTCGCCACGTTGATTTGTGACGGTAACTTGTTCATCGACTATGCCGTACTCATCTGGCTTCTTGGCATGATCTTTCTTTGCAACGATTGTTGCCTTTGAAGTAATTGTGTCGCCAATAAATACCGGTCCGATAAAGCGCACTCGGTCATATCCATAACTAAATGCAGCTTCGTTAATCTCACCAGCGAGCATTCCTACAGCCACCGAAAGAATGAGAGTTCCATGCGCTACTCGCTGGCCAAACTCTTGCGTCTTGCACCATTCGGCATCCATGTGATGCGGGTAAAAATCACCGGTTTGCCCTGCGTGCAAAACAATGTCGGCTTCAGTAATCGTGCGACCAGTGCTGGTGCGCGATGACTCAAGAATGTACTGATCAAAGAGTTGTTGCATCGACTATTCCTTCACATGCTTCTGGTACATAGATGCGATCTCTTCGACATCCTTCTTGGTGACCTTCTTTTCAACTAAACATTTATGAATAACGAGCGAGCTCTGGAATTGAACATCTGGCCAACCCAAGACACGAGGGCGAACCCACGCATTCTCAAGAGTACGTAGAGTATTCCTAAAGAAGTTATGACTTACTCCGTTAAGTTGATTATCTTTCCAAGCGATGAGGTTTCCTGGCTGTCCCCCACCGAGTCCATATGTGGTTGCTTGAATCTCTGGCATGGAAAGTAGAAGTGCAGCCTCTGCAGCAGCCTTTGGATTCTTGCTTCGAGTTGAAACAGCAATGCCAGCTCCGCCGAGTTGAGATCCGGTCGCACGTCCATCAAATGAAGGAAGGTCGTCATAAATCAAAATGTTCTTACGGAAACCAGCACGCGAGTAATTGCTATACCCATACATGCAGATGCCATACGCATAGTCATCGCCACCGCTCAAGACCTCAGCAATCTCAATTGGATTGCTCTTTGCACAGAAGTCTGGGACAAGACTTGCTAGTTCAACCATGAATTCAAGAACTTCAAGCGCCATACCTTGATCAATGTAAGTCGAGTTACCTTGGAGTGGTCGGCCCTTCTGTGCCATTAGTGTTGCAAAGGTACTAAATGCATCCACAGGTTTATGTGCCCAGAGCAACTCCTTCTTCTTCGCTAACTCGTAGACCTCATACCAAAAGACTGGTGAACGATCTGCTTTATCTGGACGAAATGCACTTACTTGGGCCGCGGTATCAATGGCTAGTGCCCAATGTTTTCCCTGATAGAGATATGAGTCGTGTGATCTTCCGACACTCGTTGCCTCCAAGTGGTCTAACTGTGATGGTGTCGTGAGGTCTTCAAAAGCAATGACTGCATCTGCATGCACTGCATCTGGAACATGTGGATGATCAATCACCATTAGGTCATAATCGCTATAAAACTCGGAGATATGTTGATCACCAAAAGCTAAAAGTGAGCGAGCATCCCACTTAATCGAGATCCCACACTTTTGGGTAAGGAGATCATTGGATCGAACGAGACAATCAAGACCACGTTCGTGATCCCATGTCATTCCTTTGAGTTCAATAAGGGACATTACTTACCCACTACGCGCAGAATGTTCTCTGCAAACCAGTCACGAATTGTGATTCCATCTTCGATGTATTTTCCAAGGTTAAAGAATCCATGGATCATTCCAGGACAATCTTTATATACAACATCATTTCCGGCAGCCTTGAGCTTCTCGTAATAAGCAACTCCATCAGCCTTCAATACATCGTATTCAGCAGTAATCATGATGGTAGGTGGAAGTCCTTCGAAGGACTTTGCTGCGTGAGGCACCGCATATGGATTGTTACGATCGGGCGCACCATTGAGGTACATCTCCCAAAGCCACTTCATTCCTCGTTGAGTTAAGCCATAACCATCTGCGTTAGGTACATCTGCCGCATCAACAAACTCTGGACCGTTACATGGATAGATTAGCCATTGAAATGCGAGTTTGATCTTTCCGCGATCACGTGCAGCCAGCGCAACGGCAGAGGCTAAGTTTCCACCTGCACTATCTCCGCCCACTCCCAAGCGATTGATATCAATGCCCAAGCGATCGGCATTCGCGACAGTCCATTCAAGGCCTTCGTAACAATCATTAAAGGGAATTGGAAACTTATGTTCTGGCGCTTTCTGATAATTAACAGAGACAATAATTGAATTCGTCTTCTTCGCCATCGCTGCCATCTGTGCGTGATACTTGGCAATGTAGTTAATTACCCAGCCGCCTCCATGAAAGTAAACAATGCCAGCTCGTTTTGCATTGGAAGTTGTAGGTGGCGTGTAGATCGCAACCGCAATATCTGCAGTTGAACTGGTAAAGAACTCAATGGTGATATCTACCGCCGGATCTATCTCTCCCCCGAGATCAGGTTGGCCGTGTGAATATCCGCGTGCAACTGTTGGACCTTGAACGCTAATGTCAGGAAGGTTTGCTGCTTTTGCCAAATCTAGAAATGCTGAAGCGTGCGGATGAAGGGCCATGAAAATACTATAGGATGTTCAGAGAACAGATACAAGGTCATCCCAGACCTTATTTTCAATGGTTTTATCGAACTCTCTGATATTTGTCTCAACTTCTGCCGCATTTCGACAACCCACAAGAACAGATTTCACTGAAGGATGGCGAAGTGGAAATTGCAGAGCAGCACTTGTGAGAGAAACATTGTGTCCGTCAAGTACTTCGCGAATTCTTACAGCTTTTGCAAGCAGTTCATCACTTGCAGGCACATAATCGTAGGTAGCACCCTTGACCGGATTTGCAAGAATTCCTGAATTAAACACTCCCGCTGCGATGATATCTACATTGCGCTCCAGTGCTGCCGGCAGTAGACCTTCCAAAGCTTTTTGATCCAAGAGCGAGTAGCGACCTGCGATCAAGACCATATCAATATCAGTCTCTTTAATGACTCGTGTGGGAGTTTCACATTGATTCATACCAACACCGATTGCCTTAATGATTCCTTCAGATCTCATGCGATCAAGCTCTGGATAAGCCTCTAATATCGCCTCGTCAGCATTTTCATCAGGGTCGTGGATAAAAAGAATCTCTACGCTATCGAGTCCGAGTCGCTCAAGTGATCCTTCTAGGGATTGGCGAACACCGTGTGCGCTGAAGTCAAACTTTCTCTCAACTGTGTTATCGGCGTCCATAAAGAAATCATCAATATCAGTTGTTGATGGAACTAGAAGTCGTCCAATCTTGGTAGAGATAACAAAGGTAGATCGATCTCGACCGGCTAAAGCGTTACCGATACGGACTTCGGATACGCCTTTGCCGTAATGAGGCGCAGTATCTATAAAGTTAATTCCGTTATCGATTGCGGTCAGTACGGTATCTGTGCAATCTGCATCACTGACTGATGTGTAGAGCCCACCAAGGGCCGCAGTTCCTAGAGAGAGTCGTGAAACCTCAACACCGGTGCGAAGTCGAACCTTGTCGTTATGTTTCATTACGCACTTCCCGTTGTCGCATGATCGCTGACTGCAGCTCGTCCAGCCTCAAGACGTGCTACTGGCACTCTAAATGGCGAACAAGAGACGTAGTCCAAGCCAACATGGTGGAAGAAATCGATACTGCGTGGATCTCCGCCATGCTCACCACAGACTCCAAGTTTCATATTGGGATTAACGGTGCGCACTTCATCGCAAGCAATCTTTACGAGAAGCCCTACGCCATCTTGATCAAGTGATTCAAAGGGGCTAAAGGGAAGGAGTTCAAGGTCAAGATAACGAGGCAAGAATGAAGATTCCACATCATCGCGGCTAAAGGCCCAGGTAAGTTGAGTCAAATCATTGGTACCAAATGAGAAGAAGTCTGAATAATCTGCCAACTTTGCCGCGGTAATTGCAGCACGTGGCGTTTCGATCATGCTTCCAATGCTGATGTGCATCTCCTCCCCTGCGTGCTTAAGAACGCGAGCGACTTCTTCCTCTAGTGAAGAACGGAAATAGAGTAACTCTCGCTGAGAAGCAACAAGTGGAATCATGATTTCTGGCTGTGGGTCATATCCCTGAGAGCGAACATGAAGTGCTGCACGCGTTAACGCACGAACCTGCATTGAGAAGAGATCTGGAATAAGCACACCTAAGCGCACGCCACGAAGTCCCATCATTGGATTTGATTCGTGCAATCGATTAACAGCACGGTTAAGTGCAAGCTTTCGCTCATCCACTACTTCCCCGCGCTCTTGAGTGAGTGCAATATCCACGGCCAGACTTGATTGATCTGTAAGAAATTCATGGAGCGGTGGATCGAGCAAACGAATCGTGACCGGCAATCCTGTCATTGCCCGCAAAATTCCGACGAAATCACTGAATTGCAATTTCTCCATCTCAGCCAAAACTTCAGCTCGTTCTTCATCTGTTGTAGCCAGCACAAGAGTCTCAACCAATACTCTGCGATCGCCTAAGAACATGTGCTCGGTACGAGTTAAACCAATTCCTTGTGCACCCATGCGGCGCGCAACTTCAGCATCTTCTGGAGTATCGGCATTAGCACGTACAGACATACGACGGACATTGTCAGCGTGCGTAATGATGCGGTGAATGCTTCGGATTAATGCTGATGAGGTAGCAGCACCTGGATCAACGATTCCTTGCACGTATTCGGTAACAACGCTCGGTACTACCGCTACTTCACCGAGGAATACTGCACCTGTGGTGCCATCGATGGAGATGACATCTCCTTCTCGCACCGTGACATCGCCGCAGGTAAAGAACTTCTCTTCGATGTGAACTTCAATGCTTTCGGTTCCGCAAACTGCAGGTCGTCCCATTCCGCGAGCAACCACCGCTGCGTGTGAAGTTTTTCCACCGCGTGCAGTCAAAATTCCCTGCGCTGCAACCATGCCAACTAAATCATCTGGGTTGGTTTCGCGGCGCACCAGAATCACTTTCTTGCCAGCAAGTGCCTGATCTGCAGCATCGCGAGGATCAAAGACCACAGATCCCACCGCAGCTCCCGGGGAGGCTGCAATTCCACGAGTGAGTTCCTTAGGCGAAGTCGCTTTATCAAACTGCGGGAACATCAACTGCACGAGTTGATCACCATTGACGCGAGTGAGTGCTTGATCCATTGTGATCGAGCCTTCATCAACTAGTTGTGTTGCAATTTTAAATGCAGCTTCTGCTGTTCGCTTGCCTACACGTGTCTGTAAGATCCAGAGTTTGCCTTGTTCGACTGTAAATTCAATATCGCACATGTCGCGGTAATGATCTTCTAGCAAAGTCATGATGCGATTTAGTTCGGCATATGCCTCAGGATTTACGTCACCGAGGTGAGTTAGTGGGAATGCATTTCGAATTCCTGCGACAACATCTTCGCCCTGTGCACGGGGCAGATAATCACCGTAGGCACCTGGTGCTCCGCTACCTGGGTCGCGAGTAAAGCAGACTCCTGTTCCTGAGGTGTCGCCGATATTTCCGAAGACCATCGCCTGCACATTGACGGCAGTTCCAAGGTCTGCACTAATTCGCTCGCGACGGCGATAGAGCTGTGCGCGCTCGGAGTTCCATGAATGGAAGACTGCTTCGATAGCGCGAGTTAACTGTGAGCGTGCATCGAATGGGAATGCTGTTCCTGTATGTTTCTCAACGACTTCAACAAATGCATCGCCTGCCTTGCGAAGTGCCGGGCCATCAAGATCGGCGATGGTTTTGCCACCAGCTGCCGCAATGAGTGGCGCTGCTGCCTTTGCAAAAGCCTCAGATGGAATATCGCAGACAGTTTTGCCGAACATCTCAATAAAGCGACGATATGAATCCCAAGCGAATCGCGAATCGCCTGTAATTGATTCAAGAGTTGCCGCTACTTCTTGCGACATGCCAACGTTGAGAACAGTCTCCATCATTCCTGGCATTGAAAACTTTGCGCCAGATCGAACTGAGACTAGTAGGGGATTTTTTGGATCACCAAAAGATTTACCAATCTTCTTCTCAAGATCGATAATGGCAGCATCAATCTGATCCAGAAGTTCTTGATTCAATCCACCGGTGCGCAAATAATCTTGACAGGCTCGCGTTGTAATTGTGAAACCATCTGGAACAGGAATACCAAGAGTTGCCATCTCGGCGAGATTGGCTCCCTTGCCGCCCAAAAGGTCGGACATGGTGCGATTGCCTGCACTAAATGGATAGACCTTCTGGTCCATCTTGGGTTACCTACTCTTTGATTGAGCCAGCAAGCATTCCTCGTACGAGGCGCTTCTGGGAGATTAGGAAGACGATCATGATCGGCAACGCGATCAATACACCTGCAAGGGCAATTTCAGGTTTGTAAATTGGCACAGATGTTGCGCCAACGCCTGGGTTAAGTGCCGGAGTTGAGTAGAACAAGAAACCAAGACCGATAGGCAAGGTGAAGTTCTCACTCGACGGAAGCAGAATGTAGGGAAGGAAGTAATTTGCCCAGTTACCGATGAAGGCAAAGAAGGCAAGGAGCGAGATCAACGGCCACGACAATGGCAGTGCGATCTTTGTGAACAAGCGGAAATCATTACATCCATCAAGGCGAGCTGATTCATAAAGCTCTTTTGGAATGGTGGTGGTGTAGTAAATATAGGAAAGGAATACACCGAATGGATACAACGATGAAACCAGAATAACTGCAATTGGCTTATCCATCAGTGAGATGGCATCCATAAGTACGAAGATTGGTACAACGAGTGCCATTGGCGGCACAAGCATTGTGATCAACGTTGAAATCAAGAATGCCCGCTTAAACTTAATAGTTGATGCCGAGAGCACAAAACCTGCCATCGATGCAGTAACGGTCGCCAAGATGACGATTGCAGCGGTGTACCAGAGTGAGTTAACAACCCAGGTAAACATAACTCCGTTATCGAAGAATTGAAGGTTGTCCCAAGCCTTTTTGTAGTTTGAAAGGCTTCCAAAGGCAAGTGGATGGCGGTTGGTGATATCAGCATCTTCTTTGCTTGGAGCCAACAAAAGCCAGATCATTGGAATAACGCTGACGACAGCAAAGATAATGAGCCAGGAGTTAACGACCCAGGTCCAAATGCGACTTTCCTGGCGTAGTTTGGTCTTGCGTCCAGCTAAATCAATATTCTTTAACATGGATTACGCCTCAACCTTCTTGTTGCTATTCACTTCTGCTTCTTCAAACATATCGGTCTTGAAGATAACGACGAGTGCACCGAGCAAACTTGGCACCAAAAGCATTAGAGAGAGCGCAGATGCTCCACCAAAGTCTCCCGATGTAAATGCGAGCTCGAAGGCCAATTGATCAAGAGACCAGGCCTCGGCGATACCAGAGTAGATACCTTGATCAATAAGTTGTGGTTCCACGAAAATCTGTAAGCCACCCGCAAAAATGAGTACACCCATATAAACGATGTACTTCTTAATCAAAGGCATCTTGATTCGAATTGCAATCTGGAAGGCTGAACAACCATCCACGCGCGCCGCTTCGATGACCTCACCTGAGATTGATTGGAGTGATCCGAATTGGATAAGGATCCAGTTACCCGCGATTGCAAAGAAGGCCATCGCAGCAAAAATATAGACAAGGTTTTTGGTCTGCCAGATTTGGTCGCTGGTGACAAGTCCTACCCAAGAGAGCGGCTCACGGATTGGAGAGAACGCTGGCTGTAACAGGGCATACCAAACGAGAACCGCGACCGCACCTGAGATTGAGGCTGGAACGATGTAAGCCATTCGCAACCACTTCTTCCAAGCAGTTGGATTCACATCTAGCATCAACGCCATAACAATTACGAAAATAATGGTTGTCGGAACAAAGATCGCCATAAATCCTAATACGTGGCGAACAGCCGGCAAGAAACGGAAATCTTGTAAGACGATAAGGAATGCATCCCATCCGCCATCTGGGTTCACACGCGACTCATGGGGAACTTCCAGGATGGCCATAATGATTGGGACTAGGCCGAACGAGATGAGTAGAAATAGATATGGGGAGAACATCACCCACATTGCAAAATTGTTTTTTTTCTTTGCTTGCTTCTGCTTAGCCATCTGAAGGCTTCTCCTCAAAAATCAAATTTCTATTGATAAAGCTTAGGACAACATATTTTTAAGTGAGAGCGCGTTGGCCGATTTTCGTCGA
>JBILEX010000114.1:0-3651 GCA_044351895.1 Candidatus Planktophila sp. | reverse complement strand
AAGGCTGCTTCGATATCTACGACTCCAACTTGTTCACCGGTGTAATTGATGAGACGAATTTGGGGTGTGCGGATTCGATCATTGATGCGCGGTTCAGTGGTGATTTCTGCTCCTTCGGTTGGTCTTTCGCTTCTCTTCTGATGTAACGGAAGTTTCTGCAATAGGACACCGCAAGCAAGTGAAGAGTGGGATAAACCCACGGCTCATTGAGCCTTCTTCATCTGACATAACCAGCCCGCCTAAGCGATGAAGGTGGGAGCGGTGAACTCCTCTTGCAGTAACGAGAGCCGCTACTGGTCTGGGGCAAGAATACCCGAGGATGTGCTCAATCGGGAAATCGGGTGTGAGCGCTACTTGATATCGACGAGGGCGTTCGGGGCCATCGCGGGGCAACGCTGGCCAGGGGCGATAACCCCTTCAAAATGCCACCATTCATTGGCGTAGACGCGACATAGACCAAAGCGAGAACCATTCTTTTCTAGCCAAAGGGCTTCACTTGGTCCAGATGGGTAATTCACATCGATTGCCAACCCCTGAGGGTGGTGCGAGAACTGCGGAGGCAGAACCCACTTTGCCGCCTCTGTTTCACTTCCACGAATTGCAACCTCGCGATCAAAGAGAAATTTCTGTCGCGACAGAGATCGAAAACCTGAAGTAATTGAGAGATTTACTCCATCAGCGCGTGCAAATGATTGTGCAACGTTAAAACGCGCGAGCAATAGGGGATGGATCTCGTCTACAAATCCATCCGCTGTAGCGCTTTCGGTCAGTGGCGCATCTCCCAGAAAAGTCAGATCAGAGGAACACTTCGAATCCGTTGTAGTCAACACAAGCAAGTTATTGGCATCAAAACAATTTATCGTTGGCAGGGCGATAACTTCAGTAATCGTTTTCTCTGGTGACTTGATCGCTGTGCTCGAAAAAGGAAATCCAACACCAATTGCTGCAGGGACTATGACGACAAGCAGAAATACTGCGTTCTTGCTATGCACCCATCGCATGTAGCCCACCATCAACGTGGATAATTTCACCAGTTGTCTTTGGGAACCAATCACTCAAAAGCGCAACTGCTGCTTTCGCAGCTGGTGTTGGATCAGTTACATCCCATGAAAGTGGAGATCGTTCATTCCATACTTTCTCAAACTCATCAAAGCCTGGAATGGATTTAGCTGCCATGGTACGAATCGGACCAGCTGCGACTAAGTTAACTCGAATGTTTTCACTTCCGAGATCTCTGGCTAGATAACGTGAGGTCGATTCCAGCGCTGCTTTAGCGACTCCCATCCAATCGTATTTTGGCCACGCTACGGCAGCATCAAAATCAAGTCCGACTATCGAAGTCCCATCTTTAAATGTGGGGCGGCAAGCCATTGTTAAGGATTTCAGTGAGTACGCCGAAACTTGTACAGCGGTAGCCACATCCTCCCAAGGCGTATTGAGAAAGTTTCCTCCGAGTGCTGACTCTGGAGCGAAACCAATAGAGTGCACAACACCATCAAGATGTGGAGCATGGCCACGAATCTGTTCAGCCAATCCATCAAGATGGCTCTGATCCGTAACATCAAGTTCGATAATCGGTGGAGTTTGTGGAAGACGACCAGCAATACGAGTAGTAAGACTCAGCGCACGTCCGAACCCTGTAAGTACAACATTGGCACCTTCTTCTTGCGCAATCTTTGCAATGTGAAAAGCGATTGAACCATCGGTGAGGACTCCGGTAACCAGAATATTCTTGCCTTGGAGAATTCCCATTTAGTGTCCCATTCCTAATCCACCATCGACAGGAATGATTGCCCCTGTGATGTAGCTCGCCTTTGGTGATGCTATGAAACTTACAACACTGGCAATTTCTTCAGCGCTACAAAAACGACCAAGAGGTACTTGCCCCGCGATTTCACTGCGTCTCTTCTCATCAAGATCGGCTGTCATGTCGGTTTCTACAAATCCTGGCGCAATCACATTTGCTGTTATCGAACGTGAACCTAATTCGCGAGCGAATGACCGCGCCATTCCAACTAGTCCCGCCTTGCTTGTCGAATAGTTAACTTGTCCGGCTGCTCCTACCCCACCGACCACAGAGCCAATAAAGATAAGACGTCCCTGCTTTAATTTGAGAAGACCTTTAGTCGCACGTTTAGCAACTCTGAATGCTCCAGTGAGATTTGTATCAATAACGGATGTGAAATCCTCTTCACTCATTCGCAACACCAGTGTGTCCTTCGTAATCCCTGCATTGGCAACGATGATTTCGGGAATCCCCCACTGCTCCTCAATTGAAGCAAAGGCGCTCTCTACGGATTGTTCTGATGTGACATCCATCTGCACAGATTTAAATCCGACAGGTGCGCTTCCGCTTCGGTATGTGACAACCACGTCAAAACCATCTGTGGAGAGGGCGCTAGCAATGGCTAAACCAATCCCGCGATTTCCGCCAGTGACGAGTGCTATCGGGCTCATATGTCCAAACTTACCCTGCTACCTATGCGTAACCTGCATTTGAAGTCGCTCATCGGCCACGACGGTCATACTCTTATCTCATGGCATCAACATCAGGCGCGGGTGAGAACGAGGTTTATGACGTTACCAGCGCTCCTAAGGCCCTGAGCAACGATCTTTCAAGTCGTCAGCGGAGATATTTCTTTTCAATGATGATTCGTACCCTCTGCTTTATTCTCACAGTTATTCTGCCTAGCCCATATAGATGGTTTGCCCTCTTCGGAGCTGTAACGCTGCCTTACATTGCAGTGGTCATCGCAAATGCTGGTCGTGAAACCATCACACCTGGTGCGGCCCTCTTATCTAAGAAGCCTCGCTCACTTTCTTAACTACACTCATCACTGTGATTCGGTCAGGCGAGAAGCTAGCAATATTTAAGAGCCTTGTCGCAATCGTGCTCATTGCTGGTTGCCTCTGGGCTTCGCAGTGGCAATTTCATCGTGGTGAAGATCGAAGTGCACGCAACGCAACTATTGAAACTCGGATGGATATTCCCGCCGTTGATTTGGCCACCGTGAAATCTAGTGTTAAGGAAAATGAGTGGCGAACAATCACCACGACTGGCACTTTCGATGCCAAAGAACAGATACTTTTGCGAAATCGTTACTTTGAAGGTAAGTATGGCTATGCCGTGCTTACGCGATTTACTACTGCCGATGGTGATGCCATCTGGGTAGATCGTGGTTGGGTTGCCGCTGGAGCATCTGCAACAGTTGCGCCAGAGACTCCACCAGTTCCCACAGGGATTGTTTCGATCACTGCAAGACTTCGACTTGATTCTTCTCTGCCATCTGGATCCTTCTTTGCTCTGCCCATTAATCGTAATGAAGATTTGGTGAGCCAGCTCAACGCTCAATCAGGCCTCGCCTCTGAGAGTTATTATCTCGACCTGATATCCGGATCAACGCCAGTGCTCACCCCTGCTGCGCCGACTGGAATTCCATCTTTAAGTGATGGTCCACATTTGGCGTACGCGGTGCAGTGGATTCTCTTCGCAGGTTTAGTAATCTACGGAAGATTCTTGATCCGAAAAATGGATCTAACTAGTGGTGAGGTCCTGCCGAGCAAAGAGCTCTGAGTAGAGACCACCTTTACTGATCAGTTCTTCGTGACGTCCTCGCTCTGCAACAATTCCATTGTTGATAACAAGAATTT
>JBILEX010000086.1:0-4540 GCA_044351895.1 Candidatus Planktophila sp. | reverse complement strand
CGATGGGCGATAACTATGCTAGTTCGCCCTTTGAGTGCCTGCTTCAAAGCATCTTGCACAAGAGATTCATTTTCAGAGTCAAGATGCGCAGTGGCCTCATCGAGGATTACCACGGCCGGTGACTTCAATAGAAGGCGTGCAATTGCAAGACGTTGCTTTTCGCCTCCACTGAGTCGATGACCTCGCTCTCCCACCATCGTCTCTAAACCCTGCGGAAGGGAATCAATAAGCGTCCAAATCTGTGCGCTTCGGCAGGCCGCTTCCATCTCTTCCAGAGTCGCATCTTCCTTTGCATACCTCAAGTTTTCAGCGATAGTTTCGTGGAAGAGATGCGCATCCTGCATCACAACGCCAATGCATTCCCGCAAGCTCTCTAGCTCAACATCGCGAATATCGTGACCATCAATCTCAATTGATCCGCCCGTTACATCATAGAGACGCGGAATCAGCGCGCTAATGGTTGTCTTTCCAGCACCCGATGGACCAACCAAGGCTGTTAACGTTCCTGGCTCTGCGATAAATGAAACTCCTTTGAGAATCTCACCCGAGTCCACGGTCTCTAACTTTGCTGCTGACTCTAGAGAGGCTAGGGAAATTTCGTCAGCCTTTGGATATCTGAACGAGACATCTTTAAATTCAACCCGAGGCATAGCTGCCTTTAACTCTTTTGCACCTGGCTTGCTTGTCACCATTGGCGCTAGGTCGAGGACTTCAAAAACTCTTTCGAATGAGACAAGAGCTGTCATGACATCAATTCTGATATTTGATAGTGCCGTTAGTGGACCGTAGAGGCGAGCCAATAGCGCAGTGATCGCGATCATCGAACCAACAGTGATAGTCCCATTGATGGCTAGATGTCCGCCGATGCCATATGCGAAGGCAGTGGCGATAGCGGCAACGCTAGTTAACGAGATAAAAAATAGACGGTTGAGTAGGGCCAACTGAATACCAATATCGGCAACTCGCCTTGCGCGAGAACGGAAATACTCTTTCTCGCTCGAGTGCTTGCCATAAAGGGCGACAAGAAGTGCGCCAGAGACATTAAATCTCTCTGTCATCGTGCTCGACATCTGCGCGTTAAGTTCGAAGGAATCACGTGTCAGTGATTGAATCTTTCGACCTACCCACTTTGTCGGTAGAAGAAAGAGCGGGAGGAGCGCAAGTGAGAAGAGAGTGATTTGCCACGAGAGAAAGAGCATCGCAATTGTCACAAGCAGCAGACTTATGACGTTACTGATGACGCCTGAGAGGGTTGCAGTAAATGCCTGCTGCGCTCCCATGACATCGGAGTTGATACGCGAGATGAGTGCTCCGGTTTGGGTGCGAGTAAAGAAGGCAATTGATTGTCTTTGCACATGAGCAAATACTTCAGAACGAAGGTCGTAGATCAGTCCTTCACCAATGCGGGCTGAAAACCACCTACCGATGACATTCATCAGGGCATCGACCAAGGCAAGGCCGCCAACTATCAGGGCCAACCGCGTAACTAGCTCTGCATCCTTTGGAATCACACCATCATCGATCAACTTCCTAAGAAGTAAAGGAGTCGAAACAATGAGGAAGGCATCAACCACAACGGTCGCTAAAAAGAAGATGAGGTAGCTTCGATATTTCTGGGCATAACTCAGAATCCTCTTCACCGTTCCCGGCTTGAGCTTGGTTTCCTTAACTGATGGATCTGCAGTGATTGACCTAAAGGTCATCCACATCGCGTGTTGGGACATGGGTTAAACAGTAAACCCTAAAGCCCTTAACTGTTCACGGCCATCATCTGAAATCTTATCTGGGCCCCAAGGTGGCATCCAGACCCAATTGATCTTTACATCACTAGTTAATGGAGCAAGCGCCTGACGTGTTTGATCTTCAATCACATCCTGCAGCGGACAGGCAGCGGAAGTAAGAGTCATGTTAAGAATTGCGATATTGCTCTCATCAACCATGACATCGTAGATAAGACCTAGATCAACTACATTGATTCCAAGTTCAGGATCTACAACATCCTTCATTGCCTCGGTTACATCTTCTACTTTTGCGCTCATGCCATGCCTCTCAATAGTTTTGGAATTCTACAACTCTTTTACTTGGTTTGAGCCTGAATGGAGGCATCCTTAATAGCCATCCAACCCAATAAGGCACATTTGATTCGAGCTGGGTACTGCGAAACTCCGGCGAGAGCGACAGCATCTTCCAGGGTTGCCTCATCCCCCACTTTCTTACCCTTGCTCTGCATAAGATCAACAAATTCATCTGAGATCGACTGTGCCTGCTCGAAGGTTTTTCCGACAAGAAGTTCGCTTGCGATAGAGACGCTGGCCTGCGAAATTGAACAGCCAACACCATCCCAAGTAATTGATGAAATCTTTCCGTCAGCAACCGTGAGGTTGAGAGTGATTTCATCGCCACAGCTTGGGTTGATGTGATGAACCTGCGCGTCAAAGGTGGGCGAAAGTCCTTTATTGAGTGGATTTTTGTAATGGTCAAGAATTACTTCCTGATAGAGGCTATCAAGATTCATTATTTAAAATACCTCATCGCTGATTCAATGCCCTCAATAAGTGCATCATTATCTTCAATTGTGTTGTAGAGATAGAGCGATGCTCGTGTGGTCGCTGGCACTCCCAGTGATCGAGTCAATGGCCATGCACAGTGGTGGCCAGTACGAACTGCGATTCCTTGACTATCTAAAAACTGTCCGAGATCGTGAGGATGAATTCCCGCAACGGTGAATGAGAGCGCTCCCCCACGACTTTCCATAGTGAGGGGACCAACCACTGCGACCTCTTTAATGTTGAGCAACTTGCCCAATAAATCTTCGGTCAGCATATGTTCATGTTGAGCGATTACATCCATACCAATAGCGCTTAAGTAATCGATGGCGGCACCGAGTCCAACGGCTTGAGCCATATTTGGGACACCCGCTTCAAACTTGGCCGGTGCGGGCGCCCATGTTGCAGTTGTCATGGAGACATCGGCAATCATCGAACCGCCAGTAAGAAATGGTGGTAATTCTTCAAGGAGTGCGCTGCGTCCCCACATAATTCCAACACCTGTTGGCCCCACTGTCTTATGTCCTGAGAATGCAAGGAAATCAACACCGAGTTGTGCAACATCAACTTTCATATGAGGCACTGATTGACATGCATCAAGGACAACGACGGCGCCAACAGCATGAGCTGCGGCAACTATCTCGGCTAAAGGATTAATAGTTCCTAGAACATTTGATTGATGGGTAAGAGCTACTACTTTAGTTCTAGCTGTAATGAGTTGAGGAATCTGAGAAAGATCTAGCCGTCCTTCAGGAGTCACATCGAACCAACGCAGAATTGCGCCAGTACGCGCTGCAAGTTGTTGCCAAGGAATTAGATTTGCATGATGTTCCATCTGAGATACGACGATCTCATCGCCGGCGCTGAGATGGAAGCGATTACCTATTGGTGCATTTCCCATTGCGTATGCGATCAGGTTTAGGGATTCAGTAGCGCTCTTAGTGAAAACCACTTCTTCCACGCCTGCTCCTATAAATGCAGCGACCTTTGCGCGTGCACCTTCAAAGAGATCAGTTGCCTCTTCCGCCAATTGATGAGCGCCACGATGAGCTGCGGCATTGTGTAGTCGGTAGAAATCTACTTCCGCATCAATCACAGACTGTGGCTTTTGGGCCGTTGCCCCGCTGTCGAGATAGACCAACCGTTTTCCATCGCGAATAGTGCGAGTAAAGATTGGAAAATCTCTACGAACTTCGATGGGGTTATAGATCATAGGAATTTATATGCGCTTATGCGCCTACGTACTCCGCATATCCATTGGCCTCTAGCTTCTCAGCCAATTCAGGACCGCCTTCTTCAACGATCTTGCCATTTGCGAAGACGTGAACGAAGTCAGGTTGAATGTAGCGAAGAATTCTTGTGTAGTGAGTAATCAAAAGAACGCCAATGTTATTAGCCTCTTTCGCGCGGTTAACTCCTTCAGAGACAACGCGTAGAGCATCGACATCAAGGCCCGAATCCGTCTCATCCAAAATTGCAATCTTTGGCTTAAGAAGTTCTAGCTGCATGATTTCGTGACGCTTCTTCTCTCCGCCAGAAAAACCTTCGTTGACGTTACGTGAAGCAAAAGATGGATCCATCTTTAGCGCCTCCATTGCGCCCTTCACTTCGCCTACCCACTCGCGAAGCTTTGGTGCTTCTCCACGAAGAGCAGTCGCTGCAGTGCGCAGGAAGTTAGAGACTGAGACGCCGGGAACTTCAACGGGATACTGCATCGCTAGGAACAGACCTGCACGAGCACGCTCATCAACGGTCATCTCCAAAACATCTGCGCCATCCAGCGTGACTGTGCCACCGGTGATTGTGTACTTTGGATGTCCAGCGATTGAGTAAGCCAGAGTTGATTTACCTGAACCATTAGGTCCCATGATTGCGTGTGTTTCACCGGAGTTAATGGTGAGATCTACGCCCTTGAGAATTTCTACATCTCCGCCTTCAGTGGTGACGCTTACTTTAAGGCCGCGAATTTCTAGTGTGCTCATCATTTTCCCCGA
>JBILEX010000032.1:0-8466 GCA_044351895.1 Candidatus Planktophila sp. | reverse complement strand
TTAGTTGGATGCAGCTGGAGAAACGAGTTAGTTTCTCGGGCAACGAATCGATCCCGTTGCGCAATTGTGACGACTGAGATGATGAGATCGGCCATCGGCAATCTCGAGGCAGGTGATTGTGAATTCGTGTACTGCATCGTTCCTGATGGAGAAAAAGGCAAGAGTCCGGATGTCCTACTTAAACTTTGGAATTGGTTGGCTGCTTCTGGCTTTACGCGAAGTGATCTAGTCGTCGGCATAGGTGGTGGAGCGATTTCTGATATTGCGGGCTTTGCTGCAGCAACTTATCTTCGCGGGATTGATTGGATTGCAATTCCAACATCAGTCGCTGGGTCCGTCGATGCTGCAATCGGTGGAAAAACTGGAGCAAATTTGGATTATGGCAAGAATCTCGTTGGTTCGTTTCATTCGCCTCTAGTAGTTCTGATTGATACCTCTTGGTTTGAAACGCTTTCGGACCGCGATTTCGCTGCAGGACTTGCCGAGGTGGTTAAGTGTGGATTCATTCGCGATAGCGAGATTTTGAAGCTCTTGCAGGGCCGTAATCTACAAAGCTTGCGAAAAGATCAATCACTTGTCTTGGAATTGATAAAGCGAGCCGTTCAGGTCAAAGCAGATGTAGTCGGCAATGATTTCAAGGAGAGTTTTGATCGTGAGATTCTCAATTATGGACATACTTTTGGCCACGCAGTTGAGAAGCATTCTAAATTTAATCTCCGTCACGGTGAATGTGTCTCGATAGGGATGGCCTTTATGGCTCATTTGCAATCACAACTTGGTCTTATCTCTGATGAGGTTCGCGATCTCCACTTCACCGTTCTATCTGGGCTAGATCTTCCGTTGACTTACTCGGCGGGGGATTGGCCAGAGTTGAGAGCCTTCATGGCCATGGATAAAAAATCTAGAGGAAATGTACTGCGTTTTGTAACAATTTCAGAGATTGGAAAAACTGACCGAATCTCAGATGTGGCGCAAGCAGATCTGGTTCGCGCATATGAGAAGGTATGTTCATGAAAGTTCTAGTAATTAACGGACCTAACCTTTCTAGGCTAGATATTCGCGATTCATCTATCTACGGAGATATGAGTTACCCACAACTAGAAGCTCATATTCGAAGCGCTGCAGAGAGCAATGGTTTTGACGCTGATGTTCGACAGAGTGATGATGAGGCAACAATTATCGGCTGGCTTCATGAAGCAGCTGATTCCAATACTCCGGTGATTATCAATCCAGCAGCATTTACCCATTACTCATATGCAATCCGTGATGCTGCAGAAATGGTGAATGCGCCACTCATCGAAGTACACCTCTCAAATCCACTTGCACGCGAGGAGTTCAGACATACCTCGGTAATTTCAGGGGTAGCAAATGGGACAATCGGCGGTTTCGGCCCAAATTCATATTCGCTCGCTTTAGCAGCGCTCAAGACACTCATTTCGTAATCTCTAATGGGGTAAACTTCACCTCTTGAAGCGGATGGCAGATCGCTGTCGCAATGAACTGGAGCTCTACTGTGGCAACAACAAATGACCTTAAGAATGGCATGACCCTAGATATTGAAGGGCAACTTTGGACTGTTGTTGAGTTTCAGCATGTAAAGCCAGGTAAAGGTCCTGCTTTCGTCCGCACCAAGCTTAAGCAAGTAATGACCGGCAAAGTTGTAGATAAAACTTTTAATGCTGGCGTTAAGGTTGAGGTTGCAATTCTCGAGAAGCGAGAGATGAATTTCCTCTACAAAGAGGGCGACGATTTCGTTTTTATGGATAACGAAAACTTTGATCAGATGACTATCTCAGCAGCAACCGTTGGAGATGCCTCAAGGTTCATGCTGGAGAACACCGAAGCGATCGTAGCTATTCATGAAGGAAATCCGCTCTACATTGAACTGGCTGCATCAGTTGAGTTGCTTGTTACATATACCGAACCTGGCCTTCAGGGAGATCGGTCTTCTGGAGGAACGAAGCCAGCAACAGTCGAGACGGGCATTGAAGTACAAGTTCCGCTCTTTATTAAGCAAGACGAGAAGATTCTTGTTGACACTCGTGATGGATCGTATCTAGGTCGCGCAAACTAGTGTCTGCTCGCAGTAAAGCACGGAAGCAGACGCTAGACCTTCTCTACGAGTCAGATATTCGCAGCAGTGATCTTCTTGAACTTCTCTCTTCCCGCGATGTTGAAGAGGAAGGTCCAGAAGCACGCCCCATCCGTGAATACACAAAATCGCTCATCGAAGGTATCCATACGCATAAACGCAAGATAGATGAGTTGATTACCACCTATGCTCAGGGCTGGGATATGGATCGGTTGCCAACGGTTGATCGCAATATTTTGCGCCTAGGAATTTATGAGATCCTCTGGTCTCCAGATTTGGACGATGCCATTGTTATCGATGAAGCTCTGAGTCTTGCGAAAGATTTAAGCACAGATGATTCTGCCGGTTATATTCACGGCGTGCTCGGACGAATTGCCTCAATTAAATCGAGTCTCGCTCTCTAGCTTTTCTGTAGTGAGATCCTTTGGGCTTCGACCCATGCCGGATAGTTCGCACTCTTAACTTCCTCGCTAACCGTGAAGATCCGTTCGAGATTTTCTATATCGCCTTTACGTAGTGAGATCACTTCACCTTTCCAGTCACCTCTCTTTTTGATGATCTCTCGGATATAGGAAAGTAGAAGGTTCTTTTCGGGGCTGTGGGGGAGCGCTTGAAGTAATCGCAGGTCATAGATATGTCGGTCAGTGATTGGACCGGGTTTTAGATCCTGTTCTGAGGCCAAGAGATGAACGAGTGATATCTGGAGAACGTGGCAGATTGTGAGTAACTTAGGAGTCGAGAGAGTTCTTCCGCCCCGCTCATAAGAACCCATAGCAACGGCCGTGATCGCGCCGGCGGAGTGATCAGCGAACTCGGCCAAACTCCATCCGCGGGATATGCGGGCGGCACGAATCCGTGATCGGATCTCATTCATATCGATAGTGAGCATGGAGTGCAGAGTAGAGGGCATGACTCGCTCAGGCTCATGGATATCCACAGAGCCGAGATCTCTGGTGGTACTCTTTCGCCGCATCCTTTAAGACCCGTCCTGCGAGGCGGGGAAGGAGATTTAAATGAGTTCTGTCTTGCCTGCGCCAGATATCTCTCGCGCCTTGTCTCGTATCGCCCATGAAATTTGTGAGCGCAATAACGGGGCTTCGCAAATTACTCTTCTGGGAATTCCCACTCGCGGCGCTCATCTGGCCTTGCGTCTTGGGCAGCTGATCGAGAAGATCGAAGGCTCAGCCATCCAAGTCGGAACCCTTGATACAACGCTTTTTCGCGATGATCTTCGACTTAAAGCGCCACGTGCACTAATGCCAACCAGTATTCCTCCTCTTGGCATAGAAAATCGAACAGTGATTCTTGTCGACGATGTTCTCTACTCAGGTAGAACGATCCGAGCAGCCCTCGATGCTCTCGGTGATATCGGTCGTCCTTCGCGAGTGCAACTCGCCGTGCTAATTGACCGCGGACACCGTGAGTTACCGATTCGCGCAGATTTTGTAGGAAAGAATATTCCGTCATCGACTTCACAGTCGGTCAAGGTTCTTCTCTCCGAGATTGATGGAATCGATGACGTCCTCATCTCAGATGGGAGCCCAGCATGAAGCACCTCTTATCTATTGCCGACATCAGTCGGGGCGATGCCATCAGAATATTGGATACAGCTACCGAATTGGCACGAGTTAGCGATACACCGATGAAGAAGCTACCTACCCTTCGTGGACGCACAATCGTGAATCTCTTTGCCGAAGATTCAACGAGAACGAGAATCTCATTTGAAGCTGCAGCAAAAAGACTCTCGGCCGATGTCATCAATTTTTCGGCGAAAGGATCAAGTGTAAGCAAGGGAGAATCGCTGAAAGATACAGCGCAAACTCTGCAGGCTATGGGTGCGGATGCAGTAATTATCCGACATGGTGCATCAGGCGCTCCCGCACGTCTTGCGGCATGCGAATGGATGTCAGGGGCTGTGATTAATGCTGGCGATGGAACTCACGAACATCCAAGTCAAGCTCTTCTTGATGCATTCACAATTCGTAAGCACTTGTCGCAGGGGCGGGAAGATTTACAAGGATTGCGAATAGCTATAGTCGGCGATGTGCTTCATTCTCGCGTGGCGAGATCTAATGTCTTACTACTCACTAAATTGGGTGCACATGTAACTCTTGTTGCACCACCTACGCTTCTTCCAGTGGGCGTTGAAAGCTGGCCAGTGACGGTCTCTTATGATTTTGATCAGGTTCTTGAGTCAGTAGATGCTGTGATGATGCTACGAGTTCAGCAAGAACGAATGAACGAACTATTTTTCCCAAATGCACGCGAATACTCACGATATTTCGGACTGAATACAGAGCGTCTCAATTCACTCCATCCTGGGGCAATTGTGATGCACCCAGGTCCAATGAATCGTGGGTTAGAAATCACTGCCGATAGTGCGGATAGCGCACGATCAGTAATTATTGAGCAGGTAACAAATGGTGTCAGCGTACGAATGGCGATTCTGTATCTTCTTTTAGCTGGCGATACTTCGATTGAAGCGGGGCTATAGTGGGTACAGAAATTAGAAAAACTCTGATCAAGAGTGCAACGCTCGCAGATGGTCGAAATTGCGATGTGCTGATTGAGGGTGGCGTCATTCAAGCAGTAGCTCCATCATTGACTGATACTGATGCCCTTATCTTTGATGCATCTTCCATGATCCTCATGTCCGGTCTTGTTGATCTGCATACCCATCTCCGCGAACCGGGTAAAGAAGATTCAGAGACAGTTCTTACGGGTTCACGCGCTGGCGTTAAGGGCGGCTATGTTGCGCTCTCGGCAATGGCAAATACTTCTCCAGTCGCTGATACCGCCGGTGTAGTCGAACAGGTGTATCGGTTAGGTAAGAGCGCTGGACTCCTTGATGTTTTTCCTATCGGTGCAGTGACCCAAGGAATTGAAGGCAAGGTACTTGCAGAGATTGGTGCGATGGCCGATTCGGTAGCACGCGTACGAGTTTTTAGCGATGATGGAAATTGCGTAAGCGATCCCCTCGTGATGCGTCGCGCACTTGAGTATGTGAAAAAATTTGGGGGAGTTATCGCCCAGCACGCCCAAGAGCCTGCACTCACATCTGGTTCTCAAATGAATGAGGGAATTGTGAGTGCGACGTTGGGTTTAAAGGGATGGCCAGCCGTCGCCGAAGAGGCGATTATCGCTCGAGATGTTTTACTGGCGGAGCATGTAGGTTCTCGCTTGCACATCTGCCATCTCACAACGGCAGGTGGTGTGGAAATTATTCGATGGGCGAAAGCCCGCGGGATCGATGTCACAGCTGAGGTAACTCCTCATCATCTTCTTTTAACCGATGAGAGCGCGAGAAGTTATGACCCGATATTCAAGGTGAATCCACCGCTTCGAACTGAGGCAGATGTAATGGCGCTTCGTCACGGATTAGCCGATGGGACTATTGATATTGTGGCAACCGATCACGCACCACATCCTGGCGAGAGCAAAGAGTGCGAGTGGCAAGAAGCGGCCTTCGGAATGCTTGGTTTAGAGCATGCACTTTCGATCGTCGCAGCAACTATGGTTGAAACTGGTTTAATGGATTGGGCGGGAGTTCAGAATCGAATGAGCGTTGCGCCAGCGCGTATTGGTGGATACACCGATCACGGACGCGATTTAGCTATAGGCGCGCCAGCACACTTAACTGTGATTAATCCTAAAGCGCCGTACCGCGTAGATCGTGATCAATTGCAATCCAAATCACGTAATACTCCTTTTCATGGAATGGAATTTGCAGCCCGCGTTGTTGCTACCTTCTTTCATGGTGAGATCGTCTATCAAGATGGGAGAGGCGAATGAGTAAAGCCTTTCTCGTTCTAGATGATGGTCGTATCTTCGAGGGAAAAAGCTGGGGAGCGACAGGTCGCACATTTGGAGAAGCTGTCTTTCAAACTGGAATGACTGGCTATCAAGAGACACTGACGGATCCTTCTTATCATCGCCAGGTAGTCGTGATGACCGCGCCGCACATTGGAAATACTGGAATGAATGCTTTCGATAATGAGAGTTCAAAAATTTGGGTCTCGGGTTTTGTTGTAAGAAATCCGTCACCAGTTACAAGTAATTGGCGTAGCGAGGTTGATTTGGTAGATGTACTAATAGATCAGAATATTGTTGGTATCTCTGGGATAGATACACGTGCGCTGACTCGCCACTTGCGCGATCGTGGAGCAATGCGCGTTGGAATCTTCTCCGACCTCGAACTCTCTCGTGAAGAGATGGTGATCGAAGTGCGAAAGAGCGGTCAGATGGTTGGATCTTTCCTGAGCGCCGATGTTTCAACTCCTGAGAAGTACACGATCCCAGCACAAGGAGCGAAGAAGTTTACAGTCGTAGCTATCGACCTGGGCATCAAGGGAGCAACACCTCGCGCTATGGCAGCGCGCGGCATCGAGACACACGTTCTTCCATACAATGCAACTTTTGCTGAAATTGTGGCCTTGAATCCAGATGGCGTTTTTCTCTCGAACGGACCGGGTGATCCCGCAACAATGACGGAAACTGTAAGCCTCGTGCGCGAGCTACTCACGGAAGAGATTCCGATCTTCGGTATTTGCTTTGGTCATCAGATTCTCGGTAGAGCACTGGGTTTTGAAACGTACAAATTGCAGTTTGGACATCGCGGCATTAATCAACCGGTTATCGATAAGCGAACTGGTAAAGTTGAAATTACTTCTCACAACCATGGTTTCGCAATTCAAGCGCCTACCGATGCTCAATTCACGACAGTGTTTGGCCCAGGGCACGTAACCCACGTATGTCTGAATGATGGTGTTGTTGAAGGACTCGAACTTCTTGAACGCGGTGCATTTAGCGTTCAGTATCATCCAGAGGCAGCAGCAGGTCCACACGATGCGGCCTATCTCTTTGATCAATTTGTTTCTGTGATGGAGAAGTTTCCGCGAAGGGCTGGTGCAATCTAATGCCTCTCGATCCATCGATAAAGAGCGTTTTGGTGATCGGCTCTGGCCCTATTGTGATTGGGCAGGCCTGCGAATTTGACTATTCGGGAACACAAGCGTGCCGTGTACTTCGTGCCGAAGGTATCCGCGTCGTACTTGTTAATTCGAATCCAGCAACAATTATGACTGATCCGGAGTTTGCTGACGCGACTTATATAGAGCCAATAACTCAGGAATTCATCGAACGAATTATTGCCAAAGAGCGTCCAGATGCCGTTCTTGCAACACTAGGTGGCCAAACAGCTCTAAACGCTGCAATCGCTCTCTTTAAAGCCGGCACGCTAGAGCGTTACGGCGTCAAGCTCATTGGCGCAGATGTTGACGCGATTGAACGCGGCGAGAATCGCGAGATTTTCAGAACTATCGTTGAAAAGGTTGGCGGTGAATCGGCTAAATCAGTTATCTGTCATACGATGCATGAAGTTTTGGAAGCAGTGAAGCTGCTCAACTATCCGGTAGTAATCAGACCATCTTTTACAATGGGCGGATTAGGTTCAGGAATTGCATTCAATGAAGAATCACTACATCAGATCGCTGGTGCAGGCCTTCGTCATAGTCCAACTTCAGAGGTCCTCCTTGAAGAATCCATCATTGGTTGGAAAGAGTATGAATTAGAGGTCATGCGTGACGCGACGGATAACGTCGTGATCGTCTGTTCGATTGAGAATATCGATCCTATGGGCGTTCACACTGGTGATTCAATCACCGTGGCACCAGCGCTCACTTTGACAGATGTTGAGTTCCAAAAATTGCGCGATCTATCTATCGAGATCATTCGTGAGGTAGGAGTCGCCACCGGTGGTTGCAATATTCAGTTTGCGGTAAATCCTGATGATGGTCGCATCATTGTTATTGAGATGAATCCGCGAGTTTCACGATCCAGTGCACTGGCATCAAAAGCAACTGGATTTCCAATCGCAAAGATCGCAACAAAACTTGCTATTGGCTACACACTTGATGAGATTCAGAACGACATCACGAAGGTAACTCCGGCTTCCTTTGAGCCAACACTTGATTATGTAGTGGTTAAGGCTCCGCGATTTGCCTTTGAGAAATTCCAGGATGCGGATCCGCGCCTGACGACGACGATGAAATCAGTCGGCGAAGCGATGGCGATAGGTAGATCTTTTCCTGAAGCGCTCATGAAGGCCTTGCGTTCACTGGAGAGGAAGGAGTCAATCTTCACCTTCCCACAGAGCATTTCCGAGGCCCGAACCTCAGCACTTATGGATCAGATTTCTATTCCGACTGAATATCGCCTACAACAAGTGCAGCAGGTTTTGTGGGCAGGAAAAAGCGTAGAGGAAGTCTATGCAAAGACAAAGATTGATCGCTGGTTCCTTACACAGATCGAGTTGATCAACGTTGCCGCACGTCAGATCGCCGAGCCAGGAGAGCTCACAATAGAAGCCATCAGAT
>JBILEX010000031.1:0-8620 GCA_044351895.1 Candidatus Planktophila sp. | reverse complement strand
GAACGCGATCGAGTTGCAGCATCTCTACGCGAATTGGGGCTTACCGTCCTGCCAAGTCAGGCGAATTTTCTACTCTTCTCGGGATTTCAAAGCTCATCACCCCAGTTATGGCAACAAATGCTTGATCGAGGAATTTTGATTCGAGATGTGGGATTATCAGGGTACTTACGCACCACAATCGGCACTGGCGCCGAAAATGACAAATTTCTACATGCGCTACGAGAGTGCTTAGCTAAGGAGAAATCATGAGAACTGCACGCGTTGAAAGAACTACAAAAGAATCCAAGGTTCTTGTCGAACTTAACCTCGATGGAAGTGGCCAGATCAACGTAGACACTGGCGTTCCATTCTTCGATCACATGCTCTCTCAACTTGGAAAGCACTCAGGTTTTGATTTAACAGTAAAGACGGACGGCGATGTAGAGGTTGACTCGCACCATACCGTTGAAGATACATCGCTAGCATTTGGCCAGGCACTTCGCGAAGCGCTCGGTGACAAGGCTGGAATTCGTCGATTTGGTGACGCCATGGTTCCACTAGATGAAGTACTTGTTCAGGCAGCGGTGGATTTATCTGGTCGTCCTTACCTAGTTCACCGTCAACCAGAGATTGTTGAGCTCATCGGTACATTTGATACAACTTTAGGCAAGCACATTTGGGAGTCCATCGTTGCTGAGGCTCGAATTGCACTTCATATTCGCGTCCTTGAGGGACGTAATGCGCACCATGTTTTTGAAGCCCAATTCAAAGCTGTTGCTCGCGCACTACGAGATGCTGTAGCACTTGATGGTCGAGTAAGCGGTATTCCTTCAACAAAGGGTTCACTCTAATTTCAACAATTGCCATTCTGGATTACGGTTCCGGCAATCTTCGATCCGCAGTTCGAGCATTTGAAACATCTGGTCACAACGTCATTCTGACTTCAGATCCAGATGTTGCACGTGAAGCCACTGGATTGGTAGTTCCAGGAGTTGGCGCATTCTCTGCTTGCATGATCGGATTAAACAAAGTCAATGCAGCTGAAGTTATTCGTGAACGATATAAACAATCACGCCCCACCATCGGTATCTGCATTGGAATGCAAGTTCTTTTTGCCGATAGCGATGAGAATGGAGCGCATGAGGGAATCAAAATTTGGCCTACATCAGTAAGCAAATTACATGCACCTGTCTTGCCACATATGGGCTGGAATACCGTTCAACCAGATTCAAAGTCTCTACTCTTTAAAGGAGTAGAGGGGGAGTCCTTCTACTTCGTGCACTCATACGCTGCGCGCGATCTGCCTGGGGCCGTTAACACCTACTCCACTCATGGAGAAATGTTTCTTGCCGCAACAGAAGACGGTGCACTCAGTGCAACGCAGTTTCATCCTGAAAAGTCTGGACGAGCTGGTCTTGCGCTGATTAAGAATTGGAGCAAAACACTATGAGTTTTCTTGAACTCTTGCCTGCAGTAGATGTCAAAGATGGACGCGCAGTTCGCCTTGTTCAGGGTGAACTTTCGCGTGAAAGCATTTATGGCTCTCCACTTGAAGTTGCTCTTGATTTTCAAAAGTCAGGAGCTGAGTGGTTACATCTAGTGGACTTAGATGCAGCCTTCGGTCGTGGAGAAAATAGTGCACTTCTAGCTGAAGTTGTCGGCAGATTAGATATCGACGTTGAACTCTCAGGTGGTATCCGTGATGATGAATCACTCACGCGCGCACTCGCCACTGGATGTCGACGAGTCAATCTAGGAACCGCCGCGCTAGAAAATCCAGAATGGACAACGCGCGTGATCGCAGAACACGGTGATCGCATCGCTGTAGGACTAGATGTTCGAGGGCATGTTCTGGCAGCGCGCGGATGGACGCAAGAAGGAGGCGATCTCTTTGAGACGCTTGCGCGCCTCGAGTCAGATGGTTGCGAACGTTATGTTGTTACTGATGTGACCAAGGATGGAACTCTGCAAGGTCCGAACCTGGAGTTACTTAAAGAGGTTTGTGCTGCAACAAAGAAGCCGGTTGTGGCAAGTGGTGGAATTTCCAGCCTTGCAGATATCAAAGCACTCTGTGCACTTACTCAGATTGGTGTTGAGGGAGCCATTGTTGGTAAAGCGCTCTATGCAGGCGCGTTTACTCTGGAACAGGCTTTAGAGGTAACTCGATCATGACTTTATCCTCTCGAATCATCGCTTGCCTTGATGTGAATGAAGGAAGAGTAGTCAAGGGAGTTAACTTCACAGATCTCGTTGATGCAGGAGATCCAGTTGAGATGGCACAACTCTACGATAGTGAAGGCGTTGATGAGCTGACCTTTCTGGATATTTCAGCCAGTGTTGCAAATCGAGAGACAACATACGATGTCGTGAGCAGAACTGCCGAACAGGTATTCATCCCTTTAACTGTTGGTGGTGGAGTTAGAACCGTCGAAGACGTTGACCGTCTATTGCGTTCCGGTGCAGATAAAGTCTCAGTAAATACGGCTGCAATTGCTCGCCCTGCGTTGATTTCTGAGATTGCCGATCGTTTTGGTACCCAAGTTCTTGTCCTCTCAGTTGATGCTCGCAGAGCAAGAACTGTTTCAGGTTTTGAAGTCACAACTCACGGCGGTCGAACAAGTGCTGGTCTTGACGCGCTTGAGTGGATTGAGAGAGCAACTGCACTCGGTGCTGGTGAAATTCTTCTGAATTCAATGGATGCAGATGGAACTCGCGCTGGTTATGACATTGGGATGATTGGCAGAGTGCGTGAAATCTCATCACTTCCCCTGATCGCTAGCGGGGGAGCAGGTTCACTCGAAGATTTCGCAGCGGCCATTGAAGCAGGAGCAGATGCCCTCTTGGCTGCAAGTGTCTTTCACTTTGGAGTTCATCGCATCTCTGATGTGAAGCAGTACTTATCTGAGCATGGATATTCTGTGCGCACGAGTGCTCTTTCCTAAGGCACAATTAGCCTGTGAGCATCTCTCTTTCTCCTGCAATTCTTGAACTTCTCAAGAACTCTGATGATTTGATGCCTGCAATTGCCCAAGACAGTCTCTCTGGCGAAGTGCTCATGCTTGCCTACGTCAATACGGAATCTTTGGCCCAGACTATTGAATCTGGTTTTGCAACCTACTTTAGTCGTTCGCGTAATCAACTCTGGAAAAAGGGCGAAACATCAGGCCATTTGCAAAAAGTTGTCTCTATTTCAATTGATTGCGATGGAGACGCAATTCTATTTCAGGTAGAGCAAGAAGGAGCTGCCTGTCATACCGGAGAATTTACCTGCTTCCACCGCGAGATTTATCCAGCTAAAGAAGAGAACAGTTAGTACGTGGCGTTATGAATCTTCAGGAGTTTAGAGAGTACGCATCAAAGTACAACGTGATTCCTGTTTACAGAAAGCTTTTGGCTGACGGAGAAACTCCACTCGGCGTCTACCGCAAATTATCTGGCAGTGCTGCTGGTTCATTTCTGCTTGAGTCGGCAGAGCACGGTGGTGCTTGGTCTCGATACTCATTTATTGGAGCGCACTCACAAGCGACACTGACCGAAAAAGATGGCACCGCCCATTGGATCGGAACCCCGCCCGCGGGTGCGCCACAAGGGATTGATCCATTGCAAGCGTTACGCCAATCTGCCTCGCATCTTCGATCGCCGAAGATTGCAGGGCTACCACCGCTTACTGGCGGCCTTGTGGGATATATGAGTTATGACAGCGTCAGAGGGCTAGAGAAGTTACCTTCATTAGCAGTCAAAGATATTCCACTTCCTGAAATCGCCTTTATGTTAACGAGTGACCTCGCTGTTCTAGACCATGCAGATGGCACTATCACTTTGATTGCCAACGCAATCAATTGGGATGGAAGCGATGATCGCGTTGATGAAGCTTTTGAGGATGCGCAGAAACGATTAGATCGAATGCAAGGCCAGCTCGCCGCTCCACTTGAAGGACACATTGCGCATATCACTGCAAACTCTGAACCAATCTTTGATCGCAACATGAGTCAGGAAGAGTTCATTGCAAAAGTTGGCCTTGCGAAGGAAGAGATTCTTGCCGGCGAAGCTTTCCAAATAGTTCTATCACAACGTTTTTCCATGGAGTGCACCGCGGATGCAATTGATGTGTATCGCATGTTGCGTCTACGTAATCCATCCCCATATATGTATCTCTTCAGATTTGAAGGCGGAGTTGATGTCGTTGGATCAAGTCCAGAGGCGCTCGTTAAGGTGACGCAAGGCCAGGTAATGGTTCATCCGATCGCCGGCACACGTAAACGCTCTTCATCTCCCGAAGAAGATAAACGCCTTGGTGAAGAACTGCTTGCCGATCCCAAAGAACGCGCAGAGCATTTAATGTTGGTTGACCTTGGCCGAAATGATTTAGGTCGGATATGTACTGCAGGATCAGTCGAAGTAGTCGATTTCATGAGCATCGAGAGATATTCACATGTGATGCATATTGTTTCAACAGTCACGGGAACTCTGGCGGAAGATAAAACTGGAGTTGATGCTCTCTTTGCAACATTTCCTGCCGGAACGCTCTCTGGTGCGCCAAAGCCGCGCGCGATGGAGATCATAGAATCACTCGAACCTCATCGTCGCGGACTATATGGCGGTGCAATTGGTTACCTTGATTTCACTGGAAATGTGGATACCTGTATCGCTATTCGCACCGCACTGATTTACGGCGATCGCGCATATGTGCAGGCAGGTGCAGGAATCGTTGCCGACTCAGATCCGCAATCTGAGAATCAAGAGTGTCTTAATAAAGCCGCTGCGGTACTAGGTGCAATCGGTGCAGCCCAGGTCATGAGGTCAGCAGAGTGAAAGATTTACTTCCTATCGCAATTAGCGCCATAGTTATTGGTGCGATCGTGATTTTTTTGAGCCGACATTTTTCACTCTCATCGCGCTATGAGCGCAAGCCAAAGGTTCATACTCCTTGGAGCGCACAAGATCATGGAATAGACCCAACAGATGAGCAAAAAACATGAGCGTTCTCGATTCGATCATCGCCGGCGTTCGCGAAGATTTAGCTAAACGCCGACTTCCTCTTAATGAGTTGCGCGAAAAGATGGAGAGCGCGCCACCTGCTATCGATGCGCACCCCGGACTTCGCGGTGATCTCATTAGTGTTATCGCTGAAGTGAAGAGATCTTCACCGAGTAAAGGAGTGCTAGCTAAAATTGCCGATCCTGCAAAGCTATCTGAGCAATACCAAGAAGCAGGAGCGAGTGTCATCAGTGTACTTACGGAAGAGCGACGATTCGGAGGTTCGCTTGCGGATCTTGCGTCGGTGCGCAGCGCGGTAAACATTCCAGTTCTTCGCAAAGACTTTATGGTCGATGAGTATCAATTTTATGAAGCGCGCGCATATGGCGCAGACATGGTCTTACTTATCGTCGCTGCACTATCTGCTCGTCAACTCAACGATTACTTCGAGATGGCAACCGAGTTAGGGATGGCAAGTCTTATTGAAGTACACACTCATGATGAGTTAGAACGGGCGATGGAGATTTCACCCAGAATAATCGGAATTAATTCTAGGAATCTCAAAACACTTGAAGTTGATCAAAAAGCTTTTTCCGAACTGCTTCCAGAAATTCCCGCAGAGATCATCAAGGTGGCTGAGTCCGGAATCTCTACCCGTGCCGAAGTTGAGGTAGCCCACACTTTTGGCGCGGATGCAATCCTTGTGGGAGAGGCTCTCGTGCGTGCGGGGGATCCAATTTCTGCACTGCAGACCCTGCGCGGTCTCTAGTACCCTGACCGCTATGACCATAAAAGTAGAGGAAATCGTCGGACACTTTGGTCCCTACGGTGGTCGTTTTGTGCCCGAAGCACTGATCGGTGCACTCGAAGAACTAGAACAAGCACATATTGCTGCAGCATCTGATCCAGCCTTTGCTGCAGAGTTAGATCACTTGCATCGTACATATACAGGTCGTCCCAGCATCATCACTGAGGTGCCACGCTTTGCAGAACACGCAGGCGGTGCTCGCATTATTCTCAAACGAGAAGATTTGAATCACACAGGCTCCCATAAGATCAATAACGTTTTAGGTCAAGCACTTCTTACAAAGCGCATGGGAAAAAAGCGCATCATCGCCGAAACTGGTGCCGGCCAACACGGAGTTGCTTCTGCAACTGCTGCGGCGCTCATGGGACTTGAGTGCGTTGTCTACATGGGCGAAGAAGATACGAAGCGTCAATCGCTCAACGTCGCACGCATGAAGTTGCTTGGGGCAGAAGTTGTCCCAGTAACGAGCGGATCACGCACCCTCAAAGATGCAATCAATGAAGCGATGCGTGATTGGGTAACAAATGTAGAGACCACACATTATTTACTTGGAACTGTTGCAGGGCCACATCCATTCCCAACGATGGTTCGCGATTTCCACCGCATCATCGGCGTTGAAGCCAGAGCGCAAGTATTAGAGCTCACCGGCAAGCTTCCAGATGCTGTTCTGGCATGTGTTGGCGGCGGATCAAATGCAATCGGAATTTTCCATCCCTTCATCGACGACCTTGACGTAGCACTTATCGGTCTTGAAGCAGGTGGTGATGGAGTAAGTACTGGCCGTCACGCGGCAACAATTACTGGCGGAACTCCAGGAGTTCTTCATGGAACTCGCTCATATGTTCTGCAAGACGAGAATGGTCAAACCGTTGAATCACATTCAATATCAGCAGGTCTCGATTATCCAGGTGTGGGACCCGAGCATGCATACCTACATGACATCGGTCGTGCGCAATATCGCGCGATCACAGATGCGCAAGCGATGGAAGCCTTCGCTCTCCTCTGTCGCACTGAAGGAATTATTCCTGCGATCGAGACTGCTCACGCACTCGCTGGCGCGATGCAAGTGGGTAAAGAACTAGGACCCAACGCTACGCTTCTCATTAATTTGTCTGGCCGCGGAGATAAAGATGTCGCGACAGCTGCTGCATACTTTGGAATTGAACTTTAGAAATGAGCCTTGATACCCCTCTTGATCGCGTAATGGCGAAGGCAAAGAGTGAGAACCGTGCAGCGCTAATTGCATATATCCCAGCCGGCTTTCCAAGTCACGAAGGTTGCAAGAAGGTTATTGCAGCATTTGCCGAAGGCGGAGTTGACGCGATTGAGATCGGATTTCCATATAGTGATCCAGTAATGGATGGACCAACTATTCAAGCCGCAGCAGTTCAATCACTAAGCCAGGGGACTGGTGCGAAAGAAGTCTTTGAGTCGCTGCAGTGCGCACACGATCATGGAGTCGCTGCAGTAGTGATGACATACTGGAACCCAATTGAACGATACGGCGTCGACAAATTCGCTCAGGCAATTGCTGATCACGGTGGATCCGGAGTAATCACCCCCGATCTCACAGTCGAAGAATCACAAGGGTGGATTGCTGCAACAGATGCCTCGCAGATCAACCGGATCTATGTCGTAGCTCCGAGCACTTCAGATTCTAGGTTGCCAGTTGTAACTAGCAAGTGCGGCGGTTTTGTATACGCAGCAAGCCTTATGGGTGTGACCGGCACAAGAACAAGTGTTTCATCATCTGCTGCAGATTTGGTATCCAGAGTTCGAAAGACAACAGATACGCCCATAAGCGTTGGTCTTGGAGTATCAACTCGTGAACAGGCGCGTTCTGTTGCAGGTTACGCCGATGGAGTGATCGTGGGTTCAGCCTTTATTAATGCCCTTCTCGAAGCACCTGATGAAGCGGCAGGTTTGCGTGCAGTAAAAGAATTGGCACAAGAGTTAGCGTTAGGAGTACGTGAAGGGCGATGAAGAATTTTCTAACTGCAAAGCAAGAATGGATAACAACAATCTTCCGTTTTGGCTTTGGTGCATTTTTGCTATACGCCGGAGGAGTCAAAGCTTTAGATCCAGCTGCCTCCGCCAACGCAACGGCTGCCTATAAAATTCTTCCAACAGATCTCGCCCATCTCGCAGGTTACATTTTGCCTTGGTTTGAAGTTGCCATTGCAATTTTCCTCATTCTCGGAATCTTCATACGACCAGCAGCTCTAGCAAGCGCTCTCTTAATGTTGATGTTTGCCGGCGCAATCGCCTCAGTTTGGGCACGAGGCATGCTCATAGACTGCGGATGTCTTGGAGGTGGGGGCGCACTTGACCCTTCACAGGCAACCGAGGCTCGTATCGACTACGCGATTGCAATAGCGCGCGACTTAGTGTTTGTGGGCATGTGCCTATACATATTCAAGTACCCTTATGGAAAACTTTCTCTCGATAAGAAGCCAGAACCAACCAACCAAGCAAGTGAGGACCAGGAATGAGTAAGCAAAAGAAGAACTCAGTTAAGTCACAAGGCGGAGATCCATTTACTCGCTGGTTAGTCATCGGAATGGTGACACTCGTGGTCGTAGTTGGAGCTGTCTTTAGCTTAACGAGCGAGAACAAGGCACAGAATGCCGCGTTCACTGCACTCGACTCTTTTCAGCCACTTGGACCTGTACCAGCAAGCGTTGATCCTGCTGCAGGTGATGGCATTGTTTTCAACCCTGGGCTTCCAACAAAGATCGATATTTTTGAAGACTTTCAGTGCCCAGTGTGTAAGTTATTTGAAGAGCCAATCGGTGGCTATTTGACAGCCTTAATCACAGAGAAGAAGGCACAGGTTACTTACCATCCACTCTCTTT
>JBILEX010000030.1:0-8835 GCA_044351895.1 Candidatus Planktophila sp. | reverse complement strand
CCTCACGTGATTGATCGATGATCGAGACGGTATGACCTTGCTCTTCAAGTTCGGTCGCCAAAGAGGAACCGACTCGACCGCAACCCATGATGACTACGTGCACAGGACATAACTTACCCCCTTAGGCTTACCTTTATGACATCCACGCCTCGTGCCGTCCTTTCCGCGGGCCAGATACTTCGTGTGACGATCGAAAAAATCGCCCATGGTGGGCACTTCATCGCCCGCTTTGAAGGCGCGGTCATCTTTGTTAGACATGGATTACCTGGTGAAGTTGTTGATGTTGCGATTACTAGCGTTGGATCTTCATTTAATCGTGGCGATGTTGTGGCTGTTATTGAAGCCTCACCGGATCGGGTTGAAGCACCCTGCCGATACGCCAATCGAAATGGGTGTGGTGGTTGCGACTTCCAACATGTAGAGATCTCTGCCCAGCGAAAGCTTAAAGAAGATGTGATCACTGAACAGTTTGCTCGCATCGCAAAGATGGATGTTCGAGTTGCAGTAGAAGAAGTTTCACCGTCGTTAGGTTGGCGTACGCAGGCCACGATTGGAAGCGACAAGCAGGGGAGAGCAGGTTTCTACGCTTCTCGCACAAATACCATCATGGCAATTGATGACTGTCTGGTGTTACATCCAGCGATTGGATATCCGAAGATTCAATCTCAGAAATGGGAGCCTGGCGCACGTATCCAAGTAAGTGCATCCACCGATGGTTCTTCTCGAATCGTAGCGGGGGATGTTATTCAAGGTGAAGAACTTCAAAATTTCACCATTAACGGTAAGAACTATCAAGTAAGCCCTGATTCTTTTTGGCAGAGCAATGTAAATGCACCGAAGGTCCTTGTGGATTGCGTGAGTGATTTTGCAAATGTACGCGTCGGCGATCATGTTTTAGATCTCTACGGTGGAGTAGGACTTTTTGCACTTCAACTTCAGGAAGCAATCGGCGCGGGTGGTCGAATTGATTTGGTGGAGGGGAGTAAGAGCGCAACTGCAGATGCTGCAGTCAATTTCTACGGAGTAGAGAACGTCAAGATTCATACGGGTGATGTTGAGAAAATTCTTCCGCGCTTTGCTCGTGCTGATGTAGTCATTCTTGATCCACCGCGAGATGGGGCAAAGAAGAATGTGATTGCGAGTCTGGTGGCTTGCAAGCCACGAGCAATCGTTTATGTGGCATGTGATCCAGCTGCACTGGCCAGAGATAGCGCTCTCTTACGTGATGCCAATTACACCCTCGAAAAGATACGTGCATTTGACCTATTCCCGATGACGCATCACATCGAGTGCGTTGCCCTCTTTACGCCCACTGCGGTATCTTGACCCCATGAGTAAGAATTCGCTGGGAAGAAAGAAAAATCTCACCGTAGGCGGCAAAGATTTTGAAATCTTTGATATCAATGGACTTGAAGGCGCATCTGACCTTCCGTTCTCCCTCAAGATTCTTCTAGAGAACCTCTTACGCACCGAAGATGGTGCCAACATCACCGCCGATCACATCAAGGCGTTGGCTCAATGGGAGCCTGCGATCGAGCCTGATACTGAAATTCAATTCACACCAGCTCGCGTAGTGATGCAGGATTTCACCGGTGTTCCGTGCGTTGTCGATCTTGCAACCATGCGTGAAGCAATTGTTGAACTTGGTGGAGATGCATCGAAGGTAAATCCTCTTGCACCAGCTGAACTCGTCATTGACCACTCTGTGATTGCAGACCTTTTCGGAACTCGCGATTCATTCGAACAGAACACAGATATTGAGTACGAGCGAAACCGTGAGCGCTATCGCTTTTTGCGTTGGGGTCAAGGCGCATTTGATGAATTCAAGGTAGTTCCACCTGGAACAGGAATTGTTCACCAGGTAAATATCGAATTTCTTGCGCGGGTTGTTATGACTCGCACAGTTAATGGAGTACTGCGCGCCTACCCAGATACTGTCGTGGGTACCGATTCACATACAACAATGGTGAACGGCCTAGGCGTCCTTGGCTGGGGCGTTGGTGGAATTGAGGCCGAAGCAGCACTTCTTGGCCAACCAGTATCAATGTTGATTCCGCGCGTTGTTGGCTTCAAGCTCAGCGGTGAGTTACCAATCGGAACTACTGCAACAGATCTTGCACTCACAATTACCCAGATGCTCCGTAAGCACGGAGTAGTTGGAAAGTTTGTTGAATTCTATGGACCAGGTGTTGTCAGCGTACCAATGGCAAACCGAGCAACAATCGGAAATATGAGTCCTGAGTACGGATCAACCTGCGCAATATTCCCAATAGATGAAGAGACCTTGCGCTACTTAAGACTTACAGGACGTAATGAAGATCAAGTTGCACTTGTCGAGGCTTACGCAAAAGCTCAGGGACTTTGGCACGATCCTGCAACATCACCACGTTTTTCAGAACATATCGAACTTGATCTCTCGACTGTTGTTCCATCGATTGCTGGACCAAAGCGTCCGCAAGATCGAATCTCACTTTCGGACTCCAAGAGTGCATTTGAAAAGATCTTACCTACCTATTTCACCGAAAAAACCGGCAAGGCTGCATATCCAGCTAAAGTTGGAGAACATCAAACAACTGTTAAAAACGGTGACGTCGTCATCGCATCTATTACTTCTTGCACGAATACTTCTAATCCATCGGTGATGATCGGCGCAGCCCTGCTGGCAAAGAAGGCGGTCGAAAAGGGTCTCACTTCAAAGCCTTGGGTAAAGACCACGCTTGCTCCAGGGTCTAAGGTCGTTACAGATTATTACGATCGAGCAGGACTTACCCAATACATGCAGGCACTTGGTTTCCACCTCGTTGGTTATGGGTGCGTCACCTGTATCGGTAACTCTGGACCGTTGCCAGTAGAGATTAGCAAGGCAATTAACGAAAATGATCTAGCTGTCTCAGCAGTTCTTTCAGGAAACCGAAACTTCGAAGGACGAATCAGTCCTGATGTAAAGATGAATTACCTTGCTTCGCCTCCGCTAGTGGTTGCGTATGCGCTTGCCGGCACCATGAACCACGATTTTGCTCATGACTCACTTGGTAACGACAAGGATGGTAACCCTGTTCTACTTAAGGATATTTGGCCATCTGCTGCCGAGATTCAAGAAGTGATTGAAGCCTCGATCTCGTCTGAGATGTTCACTAAAGATTATGCAAGCGTCTTTGATGGTGATCACCGTTGGAAGTCACTTGATACCCCAACCGGAAACACTTTTGAGTGGGATGCAGAGTCAACTTACGTTCGCAAGCCTCCATACTTTGAGAATATGCCTGCTACTCCAACCCCTGTTGTAGATATTTCGGGCGCTCGTGTTCTTGCAATTCTTGGTGACTCAGTCACAACAGACCACATCTCTCCAGCGGGAAATATCAAGGCAGATTCGCCAGCCGGAAAGTACTTAGAAGCTCATGGCGTGGCTCGCAATGACTTCAACTCTTATGGATCGCGTCGTGGAAACCATGAAGTGATGATTCGTGGAACATTTGCAAATATTCGCTTGAAGAATTTATTGCTCGATGGTGTTGAAGGCGGCTTCACCCGAAATTTCCTCGACGGTGGTTCACAATCAACAATTTATGACACATCAATGGCATATCAGGCAGCTGGCATTCCACTCGTAATTCTTGCGGGCAAGGAGTACGGCTCAGGATCTTCACGCGACTGGGCTGCAAAGGGAACTGCGCTACTCGGAGTCCGCGCCGTTATTGCTGAAAGTTTTGAACGCATCCATCGTTCTAACCTCATTGGTATGGGCGTTCTTCCATTACAGTTTATTGAAGGCCAGAGCGCTACAACTCTTGGACTTAAGGGCGACGAAACCTTTGCTATCTCTGGAATCACAGCCTTGAATACCGGGGGAGTGCCAAAGGAAGTCACAGTTACTGCCGGTGCGATTACATTTAAGGCTAAGGTCCGTATCGACACTCCTGGTGAGGCAGACTATTACCGCCACGGTGGAATTATGCAGTTCGTCCTACGTCAATTGCTTGGGTGATCTAGAATTTCAGGTGTGATCGAATCTATAAAGAGTCCCGCGGACATCAAGGGTCTGAGCCATGACGAGCTCGTCTCTTTGGCGCAGGAGATTCGCACATTCCTTATTGAAAAAGTTTCAAAATCTGGTGGACATTTAGGTCCGAATCTCGGCGTTGTCGAACTAACGATGTCTATCCATCGCGTCTTTGATTCACCACGTGATGTAGTGCTCTTCGATACCGGTCATCAGTCATACGTTCATAAGATCGTCACTGGCCGTGCTGGCGAGTTTGATTTATTGCGCCAACGCGGCGGAATCGCTGGATACCCAAATCGCAGCGAGAGCGAGCACGATGTTATTGAAAACTCTCATGCCTCAACAGCGCTTTCATGGGGAGATGGAATCTCTCGTGGTTTCTCAATCACGGGTCAGAACGATCGCAGTGTCGTTGTAGTTGTGGGTGATGGTGCGCTTACCGGCGGAATGTCGTGGGAGGCGCTCAATAACATCGCATCGGCTAAAGACCGTAATTTGATTCTTGTCGTTAACGATAATGAACGTTCATATTCACCGACGATTGGTGGAGTTGCTACATATCTATCTACCTTGCGCGTCACGCAAGGCTACGAACGTTTCCTTGACTGGGGCAAAGAAGTTCTTCACAAGACCCCGGTCGTAGGAGCACCGATTTATGAAACTCTTCACGGTGTAAAGAAGGGGATCAAAGATATTGTGGCCCCCCAAGGAATGTTCGAAGATTTAGGTTTGAAATACCTTGGGCCAATCGATGGTCACGATTTTGTAGCGCTAGAGAAGGCACTTGCTCAGGCTAAACAATTTGGTGAACCGGTCTTGGTTCATGTCATTACTGAAAAGGGTCGCGGCCATCAACCGGCGATCGAGGATGAGGCTGAAAAGTTCCACGCTGTCGGTGTTGTTGATCCAGCCACTGGAGTGCCAATCACAAAGAGTGCACGTTCATGGACCAAAGTTTTCTCTGATGAGTTAGTTGAAATTGGCGCAGAACGTGATGATGTCGTGGCGATTACTGCGGCGATGCTTGGTCCAACGGGCCTTGATAAATTTGCCGCAGCATTTCCTGATCGGACAATCGATGTAGGAATCGCTGAACAACATGCAGTAACTAGCGCCGCAGGTATGGCGTTTGCGGGCCTTCACCCAGTTGTTGCTGTTTATTCAACATTCCTTAATCGTGCCTTTGACCAGCTACTGCTAGATGTCGCACTGCACAAAGCAGGGGTTACTTTCGTTCTTGATCGTGCTGGAATCACTGGCGACGATGGTCCATCGCACCACGGTATTTGGGATATGGCACTTACTGGAATCGTTCCGACGTTACATTTGGCAGCACCTCGAGATAGCGCGCGACTGAAGGAAGTTCTTCGAGAAGCGATTGCAATTAGTGATGCACCAACTGTTATTCGTTTTCCAAAAGGTGCCGTACCTGCAGATATTCCAGCCTTTGAACGACGCGATGGTATTGATGTGCTCTACCGCGGTGAGAGTGCAGACGTTCTGTTAATTAGCGTTGGTGCTATGGCCACGATGGCGGTTGAGGCAGCATCCCAGGCTTACCGTGAAGGCGTTGGCGTTACCGTTATTGACCCTCGCTGGGTAAAACCACTACCTAAGTCTCTAATCACCATGGCTGATCGCTATAAGAGCGTTGTCGTTGTAGAAGATGGAATTGCACACGGTGGAATTGCAAGCGCACTCTCTGAGATGTTTAGAAGTGCAGGGCTTGAAACCCCAATTCATTCAATTGGAGTGCCGCTGACATTCATCGAACATTCAAAGCGCTCAGAGATTCTGAACGACCTTGGAATTACTTCACAGAACATTGCCCGTGAAATTGTGGAATGGTCTAGCTCTACTTTGAAGGCAGAGATGCCACTCCCGCAGGATGAAAACGAGAACCGCAGACAGAATCGCTAATTCCTTCGCGATCTAAGTACGGCAAAATTCCACCTAGGTGCATAGGCCATCCAGCGCCCATCAACATGCAGAGATCAATCTCAGCAGGTGTTGCGACAACGCCTTCATCGAGCATCATCCGCGCCTCTTCAGCAAGCGCATTAAGCGCACGAGTACGTACTTGCTCGGCAGTCGAAGGAGAATCACCCTTATGAATGAGAGCGAGGGCTGCAGGGTTTGCAACAACTGAACCGTCCTCTGATTTGATGTAGAAAGTCTTTACGCCCTCTTTAACCATTGCTTGCATAGTGGGGGAGATGCGATAGCGAGGTCCGAGATTTTCATGCAGAGTCTCTGCAACATGTAAACCAACACCTGGTCCAACAAGGCCAAGAAGTTCAAAGGGAGACATTGGGAAGCCGATCTCTCGCATCGCGTTATCCGCAACTTCTGGTGTTGTTCCTTCATCGACGGCGTCAGTGATCTCACCCATGAAGCGAGTGAGCAGGCGATTAACCACAAATCCAGGAGCATCCTTGCAGATGATCATGGTCTTCTTAAGGTCCTTACCAATGTTAACTGCCGTCGCTGTTGTTGCATCATCGGTCTTAGAGGTGCGAGCAATTTCAAGGAGAGGCATGATGGCGACTGGATTAAAGAAGTGGAATCCCACAACGCGCTCTGGGTGTTCGAGTCCTTCACCCATCCGCTCAACTGAGAGGGAAGAGGTGTTGGTTGCAAGGATGCACTCAGGAGAAACGATCTTCTCAAGTTTTTTGAAGAGCTCCTGCTTGAGTGAGAGTTCTTCGAAAATAGCCTCGATAATGAAGTCACACCCTGCAAAGACGTTCTGATCTGCAGATCCGGAGATAAGAAGTGAGAGGCGGCCTGCAGATTCTGCGCTCATGCGCTTCTTCTCAACAAGCTTAGCCAATTCATTCTTAACCCAGGTCACGCCCTTATCTGCGCGCTCTTGATCAATATCTGTCATCACAACAGGACACTTCAAGTTGCGAACGAGCAAGAGAGCAAGCTGTGAAGCCATAAGGCCAGCTCCGACAACACCGACCTTGCCTACTTTGCGAGCAAGGGCAGCCTTTGGTGCACCTTCAACTTTCTTACGCTTTTTCTGGATCAGATTGAATGCATATAGAGATGCGCGTAGTGGATCAGACATTGTGAGATCAGCAAGTGTCTGATCTTCCGCGTCAAAGCCAGCACCGCGGGATGAGGTACGAGAAGCCGCCATAAGTTCTAGTGCTTTAGTTGGGCTTGCAATCTCTGCACCGCCAAATTTCTTCAGCGCGATGGCACGACCAGTGGCAAGTGCTGTATCCCATGCAGGATCCTTGCTGTGATCTGTGCGTTCGATCTTCTTTGAACCGTTAAGAACGGATGCGGCGAATGCGATCGACTTTTCAAGGAAGTCAGCAGGTTCAAAGACGCTATCAACAACGCCAAGAGAAAGTGCATCTTTCGCTTTCATCATGGTGTTGTTATTGAGTGCATTAGCAATGATGACTTGTACAGCTTTCTCTGGACCAATCAGCATAGGCAGGATGGTTGCTCCGCCCCATCCGGGAACAAGACCTAGGAAAACTTCAGGTAACCCTGTAAATGCAGTAGCTGACAATGTGCGGTACTTGCAATGCAAGCCGACTTCAAGCCCGCCACCGAGTGCCAGCCCATTGATGAATGCAAAGGTAGGAATTCCGCACTCATCGAGTCGGCGAAAGACGTCATGTCCAAGTTTTCCAATTGCAACCGCTTGTGAGCGATCATTGAGGAAAGAGAGCGCAGAAAGATCCGCGCCAGCAGCAAAGATAAATGGCTTGCCAGTTATTGCAATTGCAGATGGCTTACGTGAGATTGCCTCTGTGATTGCAGCATCGAGTGCCATGAGTGACTGAGGCCCGAAGGTATTGGGACGAGTGTGATCATGTCCGTTATCGAGAGTAATCAGAGCGAGTGATCCGGATGCACCAAAGGCAGCAAGATCTACATCACGAACTAGTGCGTGCGTGACTACTTCTTCTGGAGCGCCTTCTGGAAGAACGATTGATGTCATGAGTTATGCCTTCTTTCCAAAGTGTGGGTTTTCCCAAATAACGGTTCCACCCATGCCAAGACCAATACACATAGTGGTAATTCCGTAACGGACGTCAGGCTTTTCTTCAAAGGTGCGGGCAAGGTTTAGCATCAAGCGAATTCCTGAAGATGCCAATGGGTGTCCAACAGCAATTGCGCCACCATATGGATTTACTCGTGCATCATCATCTGCAATTCCAAAGTGATCGAGGAATGCAAGCACCTGAATTGCAAAGGCTTCGTTGACCTCAAATGCACCGATATCACTTATCTTCAGTCCTGCCTTAGCAAGGGCTTTGATTGTTGAGGGGACTGGTCCATAACCCATTACTTCGGGCTCAACTCCGGCAAATGCAAAGGTAACCATGCGCGCCTTTATGGATAGCCCTAATTCAAGAGCTTTTGCCTCGCTAGCAAGGAGAGCGGCTGTTGCCCCATCGTTAAGGCCAGATGAGTTACCTGCAGTGACTCGACCTGCCGGACGAAATGGAGTTTTTAGTGTTGCTAGTCCTTCTAAAGTTGTTGTTGGGCGAGGCGGTTCATCGACTGTTGCAATTCCCCAGCCGAGCTCAGCACTTCGCGCAGCAGTTGGAATCAAATCGCGCTGAATCTTGCCATCTGCGTAAGCCTGAGCGGTCTTCATCTGCGAAGCCAGCGCGAATTTATCTGCGCGCTCTTTTGTGAGATGAGGGAAGCGATCATGTAAGCGCTCTGCCGTTGCACCCATTGCGAGTGCATCTTGTTCAACGATGCGCTCTGCCAGAAAACGAGGATTGGGATCAAGTCCATCACCAATCGGATGGTTGCCCATATGTTCAACACCACCAGCAATTGCAATATCG
>JBILEX010000029.1:0-8977 GCA_044351895.1 Candidatus Planktophila sp. | reverse complement strand
ACGCAGGTGTTGCACACTCTGCGAGCGCAACTGCTTTTCCGGCAACGGCAGACATGATTGGCCCGCCCTGCATTCCAGGAAAGACAGCCTTATCGATTGCAGCTGCATGCTCTGCCTTTGTAAGAATCATTCCTCCGCGAGGTCCGCGCAGAACTTTATGTGTTGTAAATGAGACAACGTCTGCATAAGGAACAGGGGAAGGAATCGCCTTTCCTGCGACTAGACCAATGAAGTGAGCAGCATCCACCCACATGATCGCGCCAACCTCATCGCAGATTGCGCGGACTTTTTCAAAATCAATCAAAGATGGGTATGCCGTTGCACCGCTACAAATCATCTTTGGTTTATTGGCGATAGCGCTATCTCGCAACTCGTCATAGTCGATCAATTCATTATCTTGACGCACGCCGTATGAAACGACGTTAAACCACTTTCCAGAAAAGTTAACTTTTGAGCCATGTGTGAGATGGCCTCCGTGTGGGAGCGACATTGCAAGCACTGTGTCGCCCGGCTTTGTGAAAGCTTGGTAGACGGCAACATTTGCACTTGCACCAGAGTGTGGTTGTACGTTGGCATGTTCTGCGCCGAAAAGAGATTTTGCGCGCTCAATGGCGATGGTTTCTGCAACATCGACCTCTTCGCAGCCACCGTAGTAACGCTTTCCTGGATATCCCTCTGCGTACTTATTTGAAAGAGTCGAACCCAAGGTTGCAAGGACCGCTCGCGAGGTGAAGTTCTCAGATGCGATCAGTTGGAGATTGCTCTGTTGACGGTGTAATTCTGAGAGCAGGACTGCCGCAATATCTGGATCTTCTTTGGAGAGCAGTTCAAAGTCAGGGCCATAGAAGGTATCGGTCATGGCGGCAAGCCTAGCCCTAGGAGATAACTACTGCAGGGATAGCCTTCTCGATGTCACTTCGTGAGATTGCCCCCTCGCGTACTAGGCGTAGGCCCGAGAGATCGCTTTCGATATGTGTGGAGGATGGCTCAACTTCGATTACTCCTTGTTCAACGATCACTGCAATCTCGTGGCCCATGTGATTTAAGTGGGATAGATCTTGTAGAGGTGGTTGGCCGGCGAGAGATCCACTCGCTACTGCAAGTGGACCAGTCTCCTTGATAAGTAATTGCAAAAATGGATGCGATGGGAGACGCAGGCAGACCCAATCAAGTTTTCCACCATCGCCAAGATCCCACGACAATCCCGCTTGCGGACGTAGTGAGAGCGATAAAGAGCCGGGCCAGAAATTCTCCATGAGCGTGCGTGCTTCTGCACTGACATCACGCGCAAGTCCGTCTATCTGTTGTGAATCTGAAATCAATACTTGAGCTGCAACGCCTAGATCATCACCGCGAAGAACATGCATAGCTCGCACTGAATCTGGCGAGAAGGCATCGGACAATAAAACATATCCATTTTCATGCGGTGCAACGATGACGAAGCCATCGCGCAGACTTTTGGCAGCAAGTGCGACATGTTCAGATGGATTCGATGGATCGAAAGTTACTTGCGTAGCCACATATACCCCTATCGTCGAATCGCTGTAGTAAATCGTGGACGTTGCGTTAAGTCACGATGGAGAACGATATCGGCGAAATTCTCTTCAAGTAAAGAAGCAATTGCAGGGCCTTGATCTTCTGTATGTTCGAGTGCAAAGAATCCGCCTGATTTGAGTAAGCGAGCAGCGGTATCAATAAAGCGCCCAGGGATATCTAGCCCGGTTGGACCGCCAAAGAGAGCAATCGAAGGCTCATGGTCTGCAACATCTCGCGGTAATTCTTGGTTATCAGGAACATAAGGAGGATTTGCGATCACCACATCACATGAAACGCCCTCAAGTGCATCTACAACATCACTTTCGACGATTCGTACCTGTTCATTGATTCGTGACACATTCTTCTTCAGCCATTCAATTGCTGCAGGATCCTTCTCGACCGCGATGACTCGCGTGCTCGGATTTTCAGTCGAGATCGAAAGAGCGAGTGCGCCAGATCCTGATCCAAGATCTACGACGCTAACAATTCCCGAGATCTTTTCGCAATGGTCGAGCACTGACTGCACGAGTAATTCTGACTCAGGTCGAGGGACGAGTACTCCAGGTCCCACCTGAATATCTAGATAGCGAAAGTAGGCAACGCCCGTCAGATACTGCAACGGCTCGTGAGCAGCGCGGGCATCAAGTAACTTCCAAAAGGTTTCTTCCAGGATTGTCAGATCTTCAAATCCAGCAAGCCGATCTTCGACAATGACCGGGTTATGAAGATCCATTCGTGAGATACCAAGTGCATAAGCCATGAGGTGCTCGGCATCGAGTGGATCAATTCCTGCAGCGCTTAATTGTTCTTTTCCTGCCGCTAAGAATTCCTTAAAGTTCATGGTCGCTAGCCATTACTCCGTTGATGCAAGCTTCGCCGCTTTATCGGCATCAAGTAACGCTTGAATAACATCATCGAGTTCTCCGTTAAGAACTGAATCTAAATTATTTGACTTGTAGTTTACGCGGTGATCACTCAAACGATTTTCTGGAAAGTTATATGTACGGATTCGCTCTGAGCGGTCAACAGTGCGAACTTGGCTTTTGCGCTCTGCCATCGCTGCAGCTTCAGCCTTTTCTTGTGCATCTGCCAGCAGGCGAGCACGCAGAATGCGAAGGGCAGACTCTTTATTCTGTAACTGTGACTTTTCATTCTGGCAAGAAACAACGATTCCGGTAGGTACGTGGGTGAGGCGAACAGCAGAGTCAGTTGTATTCACAGATTGACCACCAGGGCCTGATGAACGATAAACATCTACGCGCACATCATTCATATCTAGTTCAACATCAACTTCTTCAGCTTCTGGAAGCACTAGAACACCAGCAGCGGAAGTGTGAATACGTCCCTGACTTTCAGTTTCTGGAACGCGCTGCACACGGTGCACGCCACCTTCGAATTTCAAACGGGCATATGGTGTTGTGCCAGGCTCAGGAGTTCCCTTTGACTTAACTGCCATCGAAATATCTTTATAGCCGCCGAGATCAGATTCTGTTACGTCAATGATTTCAATCTTCCAGCCGCGCTTTTCGGCATAGCGTTGGTACATACGAACAAGGTCTCCAGCAAAGAGTGCGGATTCATCTCCACCTGCTCCAGCCTTTACTTCCATGATTACATCGCGGTCATCATTAGGATCGCGCGGCAGTAAGAGTTCTTCCAAGCGAGTTGCGGTGCGCTCTACGGTTTCTTCTAACGCTGGAATTTCTGAAGCAAAATCAGGATCTTCAAGGGCCATCTCTTTAGCAGCCTCTAAATCATCGGCGGCAGATTTCCATTGGTTAAATCCTGCAACGACTGGACCGAGTTGGGCATAGCGGCGTCCAAGTTGGCGAGCTTTACCTTGATCTTCGTGGATTGATGGGTCAGCCATGAGTTGTTCGAGCTCTTGATATTCACGGACCATTTCATGTGCCGATGCAAAGCGATCATTACTCATTACTGACTCCTTTCATTCGGTAAATAAAAAGACCGCTCCGCAAGCCACATTGGCCAGCGGGGCGGTCTCATTAGAAAGCTAGTTAGCGGACTTCTTACCGAAACGCTCTTCGAACTTAGCTACGCGTCCACCGGTATCGAGGATGCGCTGCTTACCGGTGTAGAACGGGTGGCAGACTGAACAAACTTCAACATAGATTGAACCACTTGCAACTGTTGAGCGGGTTACAAACTTTTCACCGCAACCACAAGTTACTTGGGTCTCTTTGTATTCTGGGTGGATCTCTGGCTTCATTATTTATCCTCTGGTCGACTTGGGTCCTGCACCTTTCGGCCAGGTGAACCAAGTATTCGATTACTAAGGGGAAAGAGTATCGGCTCTCCCCCGCAGTTGAGAAATCGATGCCCGCGATGTGCGGGCTCATGCGGAGAAGAGCCGATTGACCCCCGGAAGATTGCTGGATTTAGTTGCCGCTCTTTGGAGCCTTGCCTGGCTTAACCGGCTTGGCAGGAAGAGTTGGCTTTACAGGCTTTACTGGAGCAGCACCAAGTGCATCTACTGCTGCCTTGAATGTTGCTTGCGCTGCAGCGATTGCATCTTTGCGAGTTTTTACAACTGCGTCGCGACCTTCTTGAGTTGTAACTGTTGCGATCGCTGTAGCAAATGCTGTGTTTGCAGCAGTGACTGCTGCTTGACGTGCATCAGCGAGTGGACGAATCGCAGCTTGACGCGCAACATTTGCTGCCTGATATGCAGCCATATCTGCACGGAATTTGTCGTGAACCGCGCGAGCAGTTGCAGTGTATGCGGCGATTGATTTCTGGAAATCGATCGAGGCTTGTTCGCGAGCGGTAAGTGTGTTCAATGGTGCTGTAGTTTCGGCTGCAACTGCTCCAGGAATTGATAGTGCAAGTGCGAGGGCGGTAATTGCGCCAACCTTCTTAATTAAAATCATTTTCTGCTCCTTGAATCTCTCCGGACTTTGGCCTTGCGCACTCTGCGCTGCCTCTGGGATGAGAATGAACCCAGACCTTGTGATCTCCATGTGAATGGCCATTGATAATTGCGTGGATCACATATTTGTTTCGGGGTTTTGGGTGTAAAAATCCGAAAGTTTTGCCAGACTACGGCCATGCCTAAAACGACCCACCCGACCAAGTCCTCACTGATTGAGTGTGCTGCTGACTTATTGGATAAGTATCGCTTTGATGAAATCACAGTCGAAATGGTGCTTGATCGTTCAAGTATTTCTAAAGGCTCGCTCTACCACCACTTTGAAGATATCTATCATCTTCTAGAAGCGGCGATGATTGTTCGCTATGCGCGTTATGTTGATACCAACATCTCAGCGCTGCAAGCACTTCTATCAGCTGCAAAGACTGGTGAAGAGTTTTACCTTGGACTTTCGCAGTTATCAGCAGTTACGCAAGGTGAGGGGATGAAGCGGGCTCGTCAAGAACGTGCACTCACCATTGGCCGTGCCATTACAAGCCCGCGTATGTCGGTGCTGCTACAGGGAGAACAGCAGCGATTAACTGACGCCCTCGTTCAGCTCATTAAAGATGCTCAGGGACGAAAGTTATGCAACGTTGAGATAGATGCACATGCACTGGCTGTTTTGATGCAGGCATGGACCCTTGGAAAAATCGTTGATGACTTGAGCGAAAGCCCAGTCAATAACGATGCCTACTTAGCGCTCGTTAATCGAGTAATCAAGGAAGTATTCGTCCCGTAGAACTAACAACTTCAAGATTTATTTGGAGTCGTCTGGCCCTGATGTTGTCTTCTGGATCTGCATCAAGAACTCAACATTCGATTTAGTGCCCTTCATCTTCTCGAGTAGAAGTTCAAGAGCTGCCTGTGGCTCAAGTGCGTGAAGTACACGGCGAAGTTTCCAGACAATATTGAGCTCTTCTGTTCCCATGAGAATTTCTTCTTTACGAGTACCAGAAGCAACAACGTTGACCGCTGGGAAGATTCGCTTATCTGCCATGCGGCGATCGAGGATGAGCTCCATATTTCCGGTGCCCTTGAACTCTTCGAAGATAACTTCATCCATACGAGAGCCAGTATCTACAAGTGCTGTTGCCAAGATAGTGAGCGAACCACCATCTTCAATGTTGCGAGCTGCTCCGAAGAACTTCTTTGGTGGATAGAGCGCTGCTGAATCAACACCGCCAGAAAGGATTCGTCCTGATGCTGGGGCTGCGATGTTGTAGGCACGACCAAGGCGTGTGATTGAGTCAAGAAGAACAACGACATCATGCCCAAGTTCAACTAAACGCTTTGCGCGCTCAATTGCCAGTTCTGCAATTGTGGTGTGATCATCAGCTGGACGATCAAAGGTTGAAGCAATAACTTCACCCTTAACGCTGCGCTGCATATCTGTAACTTCTTCTGGGCGCTCATCAACTAGAACAACCATCAAGTGACACTCTGGGTTATTTGTTGTGATCGCATTAGCAATTGATTGCAAGACCATTGTCTTACCAGCTTTAGGTGGCGAAACAATAAGTCCGCGCTGACCCTTACCAATTGGTGCAATCAAATCGATGACACGAGTAGTCAAAATATTTGGTTCTGTCTCTAGACGAAGACGTTCTTGTGGATAAAGAGGAACAAGTTTTCCGAATTCAACTCGGCCTTTGGCCTCTTCAGGCGTAACGCCGTTGATTGTTTCCAGAGTAATAAGTGGGTTGTACTTTTGGCGCTGCTCACCTTCGCGCAGCTGACGCACTTGACCCGTAACAACATCTCCCTTGCGAAGTCCATATTTGCGAACTTGGCTCTGAGAAACGTAGACATCGTTAGGACCTGGCAGATAGCCACCGGTGCGAATAAATGAGAAGTTGTCCATGATGTCGACAAGACCACCGACTGGAACAAGAACATCATCTTCGCCAATAACTGGTTCACGCTCTTCGCGTGGTCCACGGTCGCGGTTGCGATCACGGTTGCGATCACGTCCACGGTTGCGATCACGTCCACGGTTGCGATCGTTACGATCTCCGCGGTCACCGCGATCGTTATTGTCGCTTGAATTATTTGATGAATCGCTCTCGCCTTGGTCATCGTTATCTGAATCGTCATTGTTGTCGCGTCCAGCACTGCGCTTGGCGTTACGAGCTTCGCGGCGAGCTTCGCGCTCTGCCTTTGCTGCTTCGCGGTTCTTCGCTTGTAAATCTGCGATAGCGCTTGCGAGTTGGTCTTTCTTCATCTTTGCTGCGCCTTCGATGCCAAGTTGTGAGGCAACTTCCTTTAACTTAGGAAGGGTCATCGCTGTGAGCTCAGGACTGCTTGAACGGACAGGTTCTTTTTCGGTCATGTGTATCTTTTCAGTTTGGGGTTCGCCGCAAAAATATGCGAGTCAAACCCGAGGGATTTTTTGATTTACCAACTTAATTCGCTGCCCTAACTTACGGGCTTTAAGGTGATGGCAGAACTATAGCAGGCTCGCTCCACGGACTGCAATATCCAGACTTTTTGCCTCAAATGCATCTCCACCAGCGCGTAATAGTTGATCTAGCTCCGATTGATCAGATGTGTGAAGGACAAGCACTGTTGGGCCAGCCCCTGAAATAAATGCAGCAACACCTGCCTTGCGAAGTGTGCGCATTAACTTAAGTGAGGCAGGCATCCCTGACTCTCGGTATTCCTGATGAAGAAAATCTTCAGTAGCTCTAAACAACAAATCAGGGCGGTTAGAAAGCGCGTGAGCTAAAAGTGCACTACGAGCAGAGTTAGCAGCAGCATCTGCATGCGGCACGGTCTCAGGAAGAAGTTTTCGAGCCTTGCTCGTAGAGAGTTCATTCTTTGGAATAAATGCGACTGCACGCACGCGTGTATCAACTGCAAGAGGAAGTGCGCGCGAAACTAGCTTTCCGTGGTGATCTTCTTGCCAGGCAATGGTGGCCCCTCCGTAGAGAGTCGCTGCAACATTATCTGGATGCCCTTCCATCGCGGTAGCTAAATCTAGAAGCGCATCGTCACTCATTTTATCTGTGCCGGTAAGTACAAGAGCTCGAGCAAGAACTAACCCGCCAACGATGGCACTTGCTGATGAACCAAGTCCGCGCCCATGAGGAATGACATTAAGTGCGCGAACAGCAATACCTTTTGGTTTTCCGCCAAGAAAGTCGAAACCTTTATACATCGCCTTAATGAGAAGATTCTTATCGGTACGTGGAAGTGTTGCTGCACCCTCGCCTGCCACATCGATATCAAGACCCGGTTCATCAAGTATCTGAGCAACGTAGCGATCGTGGAGATCAAGGGCTAAACCAAAACAATCAAATCCTGGTCCAAGATTGGCACTCGTTGCAGGAACCTGCACCTGAATTGGATTTGCCTTAAAAGTTGGCTTCGCCATTTACTTGAGACCTAACGCTTTTGCGGCGGCCTTAACATCAACCGGAACAACGACAGGTTTCTTCGCAGCATCGAGTGCATATGGAATGTCTTTGAGTCCATGACCTGTAACCGTGATAACAATTGTTTTCCCGGTAGGAAGTTTGCCCGCCTTTTTATGTTTAATCAGTCCTGCAAGACCTGCAGCAGAAGATGGTTCAACGAAAATACCTTCTTTTGCTGCAATCAGACGATAAGCAGCAAGGATTTCCTTATCTGTGACAGAGTCAATGACTCCACCAGAAACATCACGCGCTTCAACTGCCTGAGCCCATGATGCAGGATTTCCGATGCGAATAGCAGTGGCGATTGTGTCTGGATTCTTAACAATCTTTCCCTTAACAATCGGTGCGGCCCCCGCTGCTTGGAATCCATACATCTGTGGCAACTTCGATGAAATTCCATCAGCACGGTACTCCTTATAACCCTTCCAATAGGCGGTGATGTTTCCCGCATTGCCCACAGGAAGTGCATGAATATCTGGAGCATCCCCCAACATGTCTACAACTTCAAAGGCTGCTGTTTTCTGACCTTCAATGCGATATGGGTTTACTGAGTTAACAAGTGCCACTGGATAGTTCTCTGAAAGCTCGCGCGCCAAGGTGAGGCAATCATCAAAGTTGCCATTAACCTGCAAAATTGTTGAGTTGTGAATAACTGCTTGGGCGAGTTTGCCCATTGCAATCTTTCCCTTCGGAATAAGTACTGCAGGAGTCATTCCCGCTTTGACCGCATAGGCTGCAGCTGATGCGGATGTATTTCCGGTTGATGCACAGATGACAGCCTTTGCACCATCTTCTGCAGCTTTTGATATTGCCATGGTCATTCCACGATCTTTAAATGATCCAGTTGGATTCAATCCTTCGTACTTGATCCAGACATTGTTTCCAAGAAGTTCGGAAAGATTGCAGGCATAAATAAGTGGTGTGCCACCTTCGCGCAAGGAGACTATAGGCGTTTTATCGCTGACCGGAAGTCTGTGACGATATTCCTCAATTACTCCGCGCCACTGATGAGCTCCAGATTTCTTCTTTGATCCAAAGATGCTCATAGAGATGTAGAGCCTTCTACTCGAATAACGCTAGAAATCTTCGTCAC
>JBILEX010000028.1:0-8989 GCA_044351895.1 Candidatus Planktophila sp. | reverse complement strand
ACTCACTTGGCGCTGAAGGAATATATGCCAGATAACGTGGATGATCGGTTGAGATACATGCCTTTGCCAATACTTCGGTGAATACTCCAAGAGCAGCACGTCCGCCCAGACCGCGTTCAGTGATTGTATTTCCGACTTCTGCAAAGAGATCGGCGGCGGTGCGTGGACCATCAAGAGGTGGATCTGATTTAAGTCGATCAAGGCTATAAGCCAAGATCTCATTGGCAAGGGCTTCGACTTCAGGAGTGAACTTATGCACCGTGACTAACACTCGCTCTGCGTGCGCTCTTAATAATGTTTCGTATCATTGTTGGAAAGACAAAGACATGAAATGGGAGAACGGCATACCAATACAACTGGCCACCTAGTCCACGTGGTTCAAACTGTGCTTCTTGGCGCAGAACAGTTTTGCCATCTTCTTCATAAACTTGAAATTCCAGCCATGCTTTGCCTGGCAAAATCATCTCGGCATAAAGTCGCAACATTGAACCTTTAGCAAGTTCATCCACTCGCCAGAAATCAACGCTATCTCCAAGGCGCAAATGTTCTGGATCGCGTCGACCACGACGTAAACCAACGCCACCTAACATGCGATCGAGTACTCCTCGCAAGAACCAGAGCCAACCTGCGCCGAACCATCCATTATCTCCACCGATTCGTTCGATCTGTTCCCAAACGAATTCGACAGGAACATCTGTCTTGGAGACGCGAAGATCGCGCAACATCATTTCGCCTGCCCAATCAGGATCGCCTTGAGCTTTCTGCCATGGCGCTGTCGGAAATGCAGCATCTGACCAACGAGTATCAACGCTATGTTCTGCGGTGCGCGTGAGTGCGAGCCCAATCGCTTCTTCTACAGTAAGCAAACCTTCTGCAGGTTTTGGAATCAACGCATCGATAGATTTTTTCGGATCTGCAACAACTTCACTGATCAGTGATTCAACAAGTGGCTTAGCTAATGAAATTGGTACAGGTGTTACAAAGCCAATCCAAAGACTAGAAAGCTTAGGTGTGAGCACCGGTACTTGAATGATCCAGCGTTTGCGCAGCCCAGAGAGTGCGGCAAACTTTTGCATCATGTCTGCGTAAGAAAGTACTTGTGGGCCGCCGATATCAAAAACTTGATCGACTGGGTTAGGTAGCGCTGCACATTGGCGTAGGTAATAGAGCACATCTCGAATACCGATTGGTTGTGTGCGATTTGAGACCCACTTTGGCGTTGTCATAATCGGCAAGCGATGCGTAAGGTGGCGCAACATCTCAAATGAAGCCGAGCCGCTACCGATAATAATTCCGGCACGTAGCTCCATGACTGGTACTGAACCAGCACCCAAAATCGCACCAGTATTCATGCGTGATGCCAAGTGCTTACTGCGATTCTCATCGTTTGCGATTCCACCAAGATAAATGATTTGGCTAACTCCACACTTCGAGCTGGCATCGGCAAAGTTTTTAGCCATCTCAGCTTCTACTTCATCAAATTGTGTTCCTGCATTGATTGAATGAAGGAGGTAATAGGCAGTGTGCACACCGTTAAGTGCTCGCTCTAGATCCTGCAGATTATTTGCATTTCCTTCAACGACATCGACTGCACCAGCCCATGGTTGTCCTGAAATTTTGCGGCGATCACGGACAAGAATTCGTACCGACCATCCATCTTGCAATAGGTCGCGAACTAATCGCCCGCCAACATATCCAGATGCGCCTGTGACGAGGTAGAGGCGATTTTGACTCTTCGAATTCATAGCCCAGAGCCTAGACTGCACTCATGGCAACTTCCACACGACCTCGCGTCGTCATTCTCGGAGCAGGCTTTGGCGGCCTCGCGACAGCGCGCGCCCTTGCAGGTAAGGCCGATGTAACAGTTGTCGATCGCCACAATTATCAGACCTTCTTACCTCTTCTCTATCAGGTCTCTACCGCCGGCCTTGCCGCAGATCACGTCGCCCACCCTGTGCGTGGAATTCTGAATAAACAGGGAGTTAAGTTTCGTATGGGATCTCCCCTCTCCGTTGATCACAAAAACAAATCAGTTAAATTGGATTCGAGTGAGAATTTAGAATTCGATCACCTTGTTGTCGCACTAGGTTCTGCGACAAATGATTTTGGAATTCCAGGAGTTGCTGAGTACGGACTCGGGATGAAGAACGTTCACGAAGCAATCGCGATTCGTGCTGAGATTATGCGTCGCTTTGAAGATCTCTGCCGCTTCGAGGACAACACTCGCTTAAGTATCTCTGTTATTGGCGGCGGACCAACCGGCGTTGAGATGGCTGGTGCGATTGCAGAGCTCGTTCGTGGACCACTACGCAATGATCACAAACACGCATCCGAACATATGGATATCTATCTAATCGAAGCGGGTCCAAGAATTCTGCCGATGTTTTCAGAAAAACTTTCTAGTCGCGCACAACGCGATCTGGAAAAAATGGGTGTGACGGTAAAACTCAACACCGCGGTGCAAGAAGTTAAGCCTCGATCTATTTTGGTAAAGGGCGCTGATTCAATTCCATCCGAAGTAACAATTTGGGCTGCTGGTGTGAAAGGCGAGCCAGCAGGTGCCGCGCTTAATCTTCCGCTAGATAGAACACGAATTGAAGTTGATCCAACGCTCGCTGTTTCACACTATCCATATGTCTGGGCAATCGGTGATATCTCTGGTGCAAAAGATGCGCAAGGACGTTTCTTGCCACAGGTTGCTCCCGTTGCGCTACAGCAAGGTAAATTCGTTGGCGAACAGATTCTTCGATTAGCTGCAGGAAAAGCGCTGACCGCATTTAAGTATCGCGATAAGGGCTCAATGGCAACGATTGGCCGACATAAAGCAATCGTGCAGGTTGGTAACTTTAAAATGGTGGGAATTCCCGCCTGGTATGCCTGGCTCTGGCTGCATCTGTTCTATCTATTGGGTGGAAGTAACAAAATTGGCACGATGGCTGATTGGACATGGAACTACCTCACCTTCGATCGCGGCAACCGACACATCATGGATAGCATGTAAGCATGGGCAACTACATCGATCTACGTGGGCACCAAGTTTTCTCATATGAGTGGCCACATGATGGTGAAGCAGTTGTATTACTCCACGGAGGGTTAAGCCAAACTTCGCATTGGGATACGTGTGTGTTGCCAGCGCTAGAGGACTCCTTTCATGTATTTGGTTATGACCGCACGGGACATGGATTTACTGGTGATCAAGAAGGAAGTTTTCACTTTGATTTTCAAAGAGATGAAGCGATCGCTTATCTAGAGGATGTTGTTAAAGAACCTGCTCACCTGATTGGTGCAAGCGATGGCGCAATAATTGCCTTAATGGTTGCGATCAAACGTCCCGATCTTGTGAAATCAATCGTCTCCATCGCCGGTAATTATCACCACAGTGGCATCTACCCGATGCCAGATTTTGATGGGAATGTAGAGCAGGAAAATCGGGATGAGTATGCCGTTACATCACCTGATGCTCCACACACGTTGGATGAAAAAATTAAAAAAATGTATGAAATCTGGAAAAACGAACCAACAATTCCAGTCAGTGATGTGGCCACAATTCATTGCCCTGTACTAGTCATGGCAGGAGATGACGACGTAGTTCGCCACGAACACACTATTGATCTCTTTGAGAAACTTCCACTTGGTCAGCTAGCAATTATCCCTGGCACATCACATGCATCCATTAAGGAAAAACCTGGGCTCATGCAGACGATGATTAATGATTTCTTAAGCGATCTGAGTTACCCAGTTACCCGCATGCCTTATAAGCGAAAAAATCCAGAAGTTTAGAAGTTCTTAAAGTCGATCTTTCCAGTCTTTACATCGTAAATCGCACCGGCAACAGAAACACCTTCACGAATCAACGGGTAGGCACGGACACGATTGATATCGGTCTTAAGAGCAGCTTCTTGATCTTTTGTAACACGAAATTCAAGACTGCGAGTATCTACTCCAAATTTGCTCTCGATAAGTTCGTGGATATTTGACTCTTCGCTCTGTGCCATTCGGCAATCTGTATGTGGCATGACAAGAATGCGATCAACGTTGAGTAAATATGTAGCAAGAACAAGTGTGCGCAACACATCCTCTGTTACTCGAGCGCCAGCGTTGCGCAAAATCTTGGCATCTCCTGAGCGCATCCCAACGACAGATAGCGGATTGATACGTGAATCCATGCAGGTAACAATTGCTAGCCCACGAGCGGCTGATCCAGTGAGTTCGCTGTACTTAAAGGTCTCTGTGTATTCAGCATTTGCAGTGATGAGATCGCTAAATTTGGCAGTGTCGAAAGTTTCTTTATTCATCTGAGCCGTCTCCCGTTGAATGAGTGCCTTTACTTTACAAGACTATTGGGCTCGATTATCGTGCCAGCATGACGGTGTTCCATAGCAAAAGTGAAAAAATAGTTCACACTCATAAGGAACTCAGAACCGCGCTTCGGGATACAGAAAAATATTCTTCTGATTTGCAAGGTGATGCCGATGTCCGCGATTATCGTCAAATACCACTTGAGGTAGATCCCCCTAAACATCATCTGTATCGCTCGTTATTAGCTCCCTATTTTGTTAAGCCCGCGATAGAAGTTCATGCAGAGAGGTTTGCAACCAATTCACATCGCATATTGCAGCGCTACTTTCAGAACGATGGGCTCGATGTGATCGCAGATTTGGCTCTGCCATTGGTGATGGAGAACCTTGGCGTTATTTATAGAAGGTCTCAGGATGTTGCCGAATGGGTTTCGTGGGGTTCTGATGTGTGGACCGCTGAATCAGATGTGAGAGATGGTGCGGTTCTGCATCGCTATTTAGATCGCATCTATCAGGAAGCTCTTCAAGGAAAGTCAAAAGATATCTGGCAAGAGATTGCTTCCTTAGAGATAGAAGGCAGGCAGATCACTGAGAGTGAATTTAGGGGTATCGCTGGAGTTCTCTTGGCCGGTGGACGCGATACAGTGATTAAGTTATTCACTGGAGCTCTCTGGCATTTTGCAGAACATCCAGAGGATGCACACCGTTTGAGAGAAAACCCTGAACTTATCCCGAGAGCAGTGCAAGAACTTCTCCGCTTCCTCTCACCGTTACCAGCGATGAATCGCACAACAGTTCCTGAAAGTTCGACAGATAAACTTCCGGCAGATCGCTATGTAGCAATGAGTTTTATTTCTGGGAATTTCGATGAAACAGTGTTTGCCAATCCATTTGAGATTGACCTCAATCGAGAGCGGAATCCACATCTGAGTTTTGGCTTTGGTCCTCATACTTGTATCGGTAACCATGTCACAGAGATTGAGGCTCGAATATTCCTTGAAACATTTCTAGCGATGAATATCAATATCAAGATTGCGGAATCAGAGATTGTCTTTCACCAAGGCTCACTTATAAATGTGCCAGATAGATTTGAAACTCTCACAGTTGTTGAGTGGAGCCCCCCGTCAGGATTGAACTGACGACATTCCGCTTACAAGGCGGATGCTCTACCACTGAGCTAGGGAGGCCTGCTGCGCATCGCGCAACGAGGCGTAATTATTGCAGGGGTTCGGATAATAAGAAAATCGCGGCGTGTGGACTAGGTTACGTGCATGCGACTAGGCGTACTTGATATGGGGTCGAACACGATCCATCTGCAAGTCGTCGATGCCCATCCTGGAGCCCGCCCCACGCCAGCATCGAGCCAGAAGTTTGAGCTCCGGCTCACTGAATATCTAGATAAAGAAAACCACATTACAGATGAAGGTTTTGAGCTACTTAACCACGCAATTACAGAAGTGCTCAAGCATGCCGAGGAATTCCAGTGTGAAGAGATCCTCGCGTTTGCTACCTCTGCAATTCGTGAGGCAAGCAATGGAAATGAAATCATCGAAAAACTTCAGAATACACATGAGATTGAACTTCAGATTCTCTCTGGTGACGAGGAGGCTCAACTAACTTTTTTGGCGGTTCGTCGTTGGCTCGGATGGTCTTCGGGGCGGCTTCTTGTAATAGATATTGGTGGCGGCTCACTTGAAATGGCTGTCGGTAACGATGAATCTGCAAGCAGCACTCTTTCACTGCCCATCGGTGCAGCACGCATGACCCGAGAATTTTTAACGGGTGATCCGTATACAAGTAAAAGCATTAAAGCCCTGACTCAGTTCTCGCGCGAAAGAATCTCGGAATCTGTCTCTGGTGAACTTTTAGTACATAAAGCAGATCGGATCATCGCAACAAGTAAGACATTTAGAACTTTGGCTCGGCTTACCGATCATTGGTATAGCGATAGTCCGAAAAAGCTTGAACACCGTGCGCTCGTGGCTGCGATTGAAAAACTTAAAGACCTCACAAACTCACAACGCTCAGCACTTCCCGGTGTTTCAGCAAGCAGAGCTAAGCAGTTGCTGGCAGGTGCAATCGTTGCAGAGGCTGTGATGGGTCACCTCAAAATTGAAGAGGTAGAAATTTGCCCTTGGGCGCTACGCGAAGGAATTGTATTAAAGTGGCTTGATTGGATGGAAAAGTAAGTTTTATTCGCTCTTCTCGCCTTTAGGCGCTGGGGTCCAATCGACAGCGATAACTTCGCCGTTGCGATGATGCAAAACAAAAGAATCGCCGGGCTTTAACTCAGCAGAAATTCGCTTGAAGTTCTTCTTGCCGATTAACTTCTTAACTAACTTCGGCAAGACTGGATTGTGGCTACACATGACTGATGTTTTATTCTCATTCATCACGTTGAGGGCATAATCAAGTGACTTTTCACTATTCTTTTCAAAACCTAATTCACTAATTTCAGAGGCGAAGATTGGTGTTACTCCATATTCGGCTGCCATTGCCTCAATAGTCTGAATGCAACGGATTGCATCTGAGCTGTAAATTTTTTCAATTGCATATGGGGCATAAATTGCTGGAATACGAGCTGCCTGAATCTGTCCTACGTGCTCAAGTGGACGATCGCCATCATCGCCATCCCACAGATCACGCTTAAGCGCCTTTGCGTGACGCAATAAGATCAGCGCTGTCGATCCAAAACCAAATTCTTCCGCAATGCGAACGATCTCTCGATCATCACTGTTACTTAACTTTGCAATGGCATCTGTAATCGATAGCCACTCAATCTGATCAACTTCTTCTGGGTTGGGAGTAGCTGCGTTATAAACAGATGCTTTCGCTAACCAATAACGTACTTCTTTTGTAATTCCATCAACTTCGTAGTCAACGGTTCCGACCTCTGGTCCAAAGATTGCTTTTACGCCAGTCTCTTCTAGAACTTCGCGGTATGCCGCCTGAATATGGCTCTCTCCTGGATCAACTTTTCCTTTAGGAAGTGACCAATCGTCATAACGCGGACGATGGATAACAGCGATACGAATCTCTCCGCCGTCGATGGATTGCCAAAGTACTGCTCCTGCGCCATCGATTCGACCGGCTGTAGTCATTAACTGCCCTTCAGATTTTTGTTGAGGTGATGTGAATGCGCATCAAGGAAGCGAGTGCCATCTTCACCTATTGCTTGGCGCGTCCAACGCTGACCGGTTAAGCGCCAGCTCTGTGTCTGATCTGACATGCCAATATTCAAAATCTCTTCGAGTTGGCGAATATGTGCGGGATCAAAAACACGAACCAGACACTCAACTCTACGATCAAGATTTCGATGCATCAGATCCGCGGAACCGATCCAGTATTCAGGATCTCCATCGTTGAAGAAGTAGAAGATGCGTGAATGCTCAAGGAAGCGTCCCAGTACTGAGCGGGCAATGATGTTTTCAGATAAACCTTCTACTCCTGCTTGGACCGAACAGATACCGCGCACTAAGAGTTCAATCTTTACGCCAGCTTTCGATGCTTCGTAAAACTTTTCGCAAAACTCTTCATCCAGAATTGAGTTGAGTTTGAGTCTTATATGAGCCGGTTTTCCTGCGCGTGCATGCGTGATCTCTCGATCAATCTTGGCAAGTAATTCAGGGCGTAGAGTCTTTGGAGCAACAAGTAAACGTGAGTAAGTTGATTGCGGTGCAAAGCCAGACAACTGATTGAAGAGTTTGGCTAAATCTTCGGTGAGAACTTCATCTGCACTAAGAATTCCGAGATCTTCATATGTTCGAGCAGTCTTCGGATTGTAATTTCCTGTTCCCACGTGGGCGTAACGATGAATTCCGCTCTGCTCGTCGCGAACAACAAGTGAGAGCTTTGCGTGGGTCTTGAGGCCCATCAATCCATAAACAACATGTACTCCGGCAGCTTCAAGCTTTCTTGCCCAACGCACATTTGCTTGTTCATCAAAGCGTGCACGAATCTCGATAACAGCCAAGACTTGCTTGCCTGCCTCAGCAGCTTCAATAAGCGCTGCAACGATAGGTGAGTCGCCAGAAGTTCTATATAACGTCTGCTTAATTGCTAGAACTTTTGGATCTGCAGCTGCATGGTTGAGAAAGTCCACGACTGAATGCGTAAATGAGTCATATGGGTGATGTAGCAAAATCTCACCTTGGCGTAGTGCAGAGAAGTAAACGTCGTGATCTTCTTCATCAATTCCAATTAGTGGACGAGGTGTCTTTGAATTAAATGCGGGGAAGTGAAGATCAGGATTGGGTAGATCCGCTATTTTGCTGAGATCTTGCAAGTTCACTGGATGGCCACAACGAATAACGTTAAGTGGATCGATTTCCAATTCTTCCATCAGCATCGTTAATAGTTCTTGATTTACGCCTTCCTCAACTTCAAGGCGCACTGGTGGACCAAAGCGACGTAGCAAAAGTTCTTGCTCAAGACTGGTGAGAAGATCTTCCGAATCATCTTCATCGATTTCTAAATCTTGATTTCGTGTAACGCGGAATGTGAGGTGCCCACCGATATCCATTCCAGGAAAGAGTTGAACAAGATTTTGGGCGATGAGATCTTCAAGTGGGATGAATCTTGTTGAGTTTTCAGATGTTGGAATCAAACGACTTAAAATTGGAGGAACTTTTACGCGTGCAAAGAATTTTTCCTTGGTATCTGGATTAATTACTCGAACACCTAAGTTAAGT